>JASLJP010000333.1 GCA_030152425.1 Aquirhabdus sp. | reverse complement strand
AATCATGTGGAGTTTTGGAGTGGCCGCGCGATGGGCTTGCGCCTAATCTGTGTCTATCGGCGGATGACTCCTCATCACCTGCCAATTTCTCGATAACACCACACAAGGAATACGCTATGAGCATCGCATTCATTACCGGCGCGAGCCGCGGATTGGGCAAAAGCATCGCCCTGCATCTGGCTGACCAAGGCCGGGATGTGATCATTACCTATCACAGCAAGCAGTCCGAAGCGGACGACGTCGTACGCCAGATCGCGGCGCGGGGTCAAAAAGCCATCGCGCTGCAGCTCGATGTGGGCAGCACCGCGTCGTTTGCGCCATTTGCCGCACAGGTCAAAGCCGCCCTTCTGCAGCATTGGCAGCGCACGGACTTTGACTATTTGGTCAATAACGCAGGTATAGGCATTCATGCCTCGTTTATGCAGACCACAGAAGCCCAGTTTGATCAGTTGATGAATATACAGCTCAAAGGCCCGTTCTTCCTGACCCAGACCTTGCTGCCCCTCATCAAGGATGGCGGGCGTATCGTCAATATCTCGACGGGGCTGGCGCGCTTTACCCTGCCGGGCTATGCCGCCTATGCGGCGATGAAGGGCGCTATGGAAGTGCTGACCCGCTATCAAGCCAAAGAGTTAGGTAGTCGCAAGATAGCGGTGAATATCCTTGCTCCCGGCGCGATCGAAACCGACTTTGGTGCAGGGGTGGTGCGGGATAATGCTGAACTGAATCGCCAGATCGCCAGTCAAACTGCACTAGGCCGCGTCGGCCTGCCGGATGATATCGGCGGTGCGGTTGCGGCATTACTCTCGGACAATGCGGGCTGGATCAATGGCCAGCGGATCGAGGCGTCGGGTGGGATGTTTTTGTAAAATGAGTGAGCAGAACGTCAGGTAATAAAAAAGCCTATCAGCTTGAGCTGATAGGCTTTTTTACATTTCTCTCGAAAAAAGTTCGATAGAGATATGTCTCGAATTTGGCGTCCCCACGGGGATTCGAACCCCGGTACTCACCGTGAAAGGGTGATGTCCTAGGCCTCTAGACGATGGGGACTAAAGGCGTTGCGTACAACAGGCGCGTATTATAGATGTGTCTGGAACTAAGTCAAGCGTTCGCTGGTCAGGATATGAACGTTTGATGAATAATGCTAAAAATAGCTGAAAATATCGCCAAAGTACGAGCATTCATGCGCCGAATCCTTTAGTTTAAAGCGAATCCCCATGTATATGCCACGCGGCGATACATGCTTGACTGATACGGAATATAAGGTCTATCGCCATGGCTCAGCTCGAACTCAATCGCAGTGCACTCCTGTCCATCGTTCGTAAACCCGATAGCCATAAAGGCAGTCACGGCAGTGTGGCGGTCATCGGCGGCAATGTCGGCATGCTGGGTGCGGCGCTGCTGTGTGGGCGCGCTGCAATGGCGGCAGGTACGGGCAAGACATGGCTGTATACTTTAGACCTGCGCCTCGCAGTTGATCCCAATGCGCCTGAGCTGATGATCCGTAGCAGCGATGCGCTGTTTGTGGGCTTGAAGCCGGGTGACGATCTGGATGTGACCAGTGCGCTGGCTGTCGGGCCGGGCTTGGGGCAGGATAGTCGTGCCCATGCCGCATTGGCGCGGGCACTGACCCATCATGACCTGCCCACGGTGTTCGATGCCGATGCACTGAATATGCTCGCGACCAAACCTGAATATCTCCCGCATGTGACGGGACGAGAGAGCATGGCGATCCTGACGCCGCATGCCGGTGAGGCGGGCCGTTTGCTCGGTCGTAAAGCCTCTGAAATCCAGAGCAACCGCATGGAGGCTTCCAAGCAGATCTCGCACAACTTTAATAGCGTCGTGATCCTGAAAGGCAAAAATAGCGTGGTTTACCATCCCAATGGCGACTACTACATCAATCAGACCGGCGGCCCGGCGCTGGCCGTGGCAGGTCAGGGTGATGTGCTGTCAGGTGTGGTGGCGTCGTTTTTGGCGCATGGTATCAGCCCGTTTGATGCGGCATGTCTGGGCGCCTATGTGCATGGTTTGGCAGGCGACTTATATACCAAAAAAGCAGGCGGCGCGATCGGCCTCAGCGCCAGCGCGATGCCAGCATTGATCAGTCAGGTTCTGAATCATGAGTTGGCGGTGTTAACCCACTCGCAACCGCAAGCAGGGCTTTAGAATAAATCGACAAGGCCGGTTTCTGGGCTTTTTCCAGCGCCAACTGTGCGTCGATCTTGGCCATCATGGCCTCGGCTGGTAGTTTGTGGATCACGGCACGCAGATGCTGATAAAACTCCTGTGCTTCTTGATCCACCATGATGTCATTGATCGAGAGGGGGCGTGCCAGAGACAGCCCTTCCAGCGTACGGCAGCGGCTAAGCGCGACATACGTCTGACCGGTTTCAAACGCACCGGCGCCGAGATTGAGATGCACCTTTTCCAGAGTGCGGCCTTGGCTTTTATGAATGGTCATCGCCCAAGCCAGTACCAGTGGAAACTGGACAAAGCTGCCGGTTTCAAAGCGTTCCAGCTCTTCGTCGATCACCCCCCAGCGATACTGATACTCCATCCACTCTTCACGCTCGACGATCACGTTTTGCTTGGTCAGTGACATCTGCACCGTGATTTTGTCTTCAGCCATTTTTTTTATGGTGCCAACCGAGCCGTTGATCCAGCGTTTGTTGAGATCATTTTTGGTAAACATCACCTGAGCGCCAAGCTTCAGCGTGAGATCCATCGGCGAGGGCAGGCGGTCGGCTTTAAACTGACCTTTTAGGGTGCCCGGATAGGTACGCACATCGGCGTCGAGTTTGCCCAGCTCACTGGTATTGCGGGTATCGACCTCGGCATTGCGCGGAGAAAGCCAGACGGCATCTGCAGGCGGGGTGTCTGTGATCAGACAGCTACGATTGAGCACATCGAGTGATTTTTCCAGATCCACCCCCTCGCGGATCTTGGTCAGCAGATCGACGAAGGCTTGGTCAGACTGGCGAAAGGTTTTTTTCAGTTCGATGGCGTAGTAGGGCGTATTGCGCAGGCTGCGCGCTTTAAAGAATTTGGCCGAGCCATAGATCTGGTCAAACAGCGGTTTGGAGGCCTCGCTGACTACCGGCGGGAGCTGAAACATATCACCGACCATGATCACGGTCATCCCGCCAAAGGCGCTGTTGCCGCTGCGATTCAGGCGCAGATACGCACTGACCCCATCGAGTAGATTGGCGGTGACCATCGAGATCTCATCGATGATGAGCAGCTTGGCTTCTTTGATGTCGGTGCGGTGCGGTGCTTCTTTGATGTCTTTTTTGACGATCCACGCGGGTGGGAGCTGACACAGCGAGTGCAGCGTCTTGCCTTCGATATTGATCGCGGCCATGGCCGTCGGCGCACTGAGCAACGCCGAGCCTTTGAATTGCTTCATGAGCCATTTAATAAACGTGCTTTTGCCCGTGCCCGCGCCGCCCGTGACAAAGATCAGCGGGAATTTCTGCTCGACCAGTTTTTTGATCAGCAGGTATTCGGGCAGGACATCAATGGCGGACAGATCGCTGGTGCGGAGCAGCTCTTTGGCAGGTACCGCCTCATCTTTGCTGTAACGCAGTTCGCAGTCATCCAAACGACCGATGTCGGCATCACGCTCGATCGTTTGGTTAAAGACAAAGCCCGCTTCCGCCGTGAGGGCGGTGAGAGAGTCGATGGTCATGGCTGCGTAGTTCGGGTGGGGAAGATCATGCGTCAGGAGTTAGCCTTGCTCGCCGTCGATATGGGCCGCGTCATCTTCGGCAGCACCGATGATCGGCATCGCAGGCCAAGCGTTGACGATCTTGCAAAACAGCTCGGCGGTTTTTTGCGTGTCGTACAGCGCGGCATGGGCTTCGCCATTGCTAAACGGAATGCCCGCTGCCTGGCAGGCACGCGCCAGTACGGTTTGACCATAGGCCGCGGCTGCCAGCGTCACGGTGTCAAATACCGAGAAGCTATGAAACGGGGTTTGGTTTTTGCTATGGGTACGTGTGACCGCCGCCTGCAGAAAACCTAAGTCAAAGTGGGCGTTATGCCCGACCAAAACGCAGTGGTTACAGCCCTGTTCACGCCGCGTTTGATTGAGCGATTTAAAGATCCGCGCCAAGGCGGGCTTTTCTTCTTCCGCCATACGGAATGGGTTGTAGGGGTCAATGCCGATAAAGTCCAGCGAGCGTTGGTCGAGCTTGGAGCCTTCAAACGGTTTGATATGGGCATGCAGTGCTTCTCCGAGTACCAGTTGATGATGCTCATCAAACAGGATCGGAATACAGGCGATCTCCAGCAGCGCATTAGTTTTGGCATCCATGCCTGCGGTTTCGACATCGACCACGACCGGCAGAAAGCCCCGAAAGCGTTGACCGATGATCGGTCGTGCTGGTTTGGCGGCTGTGGTGTCGTTGATCACATCATTCATTACACCGTCTCACTGTGCGGCGTGGTCTGGACAGACCATGCCAGCGTCTCGCCCGCACGCAGCGGTACGAGGCGTTGATTGTCTAAATAGTCAAACGATTCTGGCACTTGTTGTGCTTGTTTAATCAGGGTGATGGTGTCAGTGTTACGCGGTAAACCATAAAAGTCTGCGCCATAAAAACTGGCGAAGCCTTCGAGCTTGTCGAGTGCACCGGCTTGTTCAAACGCTTCGGCATACAGCTCAATGGCAAACGGTGCGCTATAACATCCCGCACAGCCACAGGCATTTTCTTTTTTATCCTGCGCATGCGGCGCGCTGTCGGTGCCCAAGAAAAACTTGGGGCTGCCACTGGTGGCGGCCTGAATCAGCGCGGCTTGATGGGTCGAACGTTTGAGGATCGGCAAGCAGTAAAAATGCGGGCGTATCCCGCCAACGAGCATATGGTTGCGGTTAAACAACAGATGCTGTGGGGTGATCGTGGCGGCGACATGGCTGCCCTGAGCGGAGACAAATGCCGCAGCATCGGCGGTGGTGATGTGCTCCAATACCACACGCAGTTTGGGAAAACGCTGCAGCAGGGGATCGAGCACATCGCCTAAGAAACGCTGTTCACGGTCGAAAATGTCAATCTGGTCGTGGGTCACTTCGCCGTGCAGCAGGAAGGGCACGCCATGCTCTTCCATCTGGGCGATGACATCATAGACCTTGGCCAAGTCGCTGACCCCAGCGTGCGAGTTGGTGGTCGCGCCAGCC
>JASLJP010000325.1 GCA_030152425.1 Aquirhabdus sp. | reverse complement strand
TGTTATTCATGTCTATTTTGATTAAGCTGAGCTTAGTGCCGATTGCTGGCTTATTCAGGGAATGACTATGATACTGCTCGCCAATATTCTCATCGCCGTCGTGGCGCTGCTTCATATTTACTTTTTGGTCTTGGAAATGTTCTTTTGGGACAAGCCATTAGGGCGCAAAGCATTTAACCTGACTGCGGAGTTTGCCACTGCCTCCAAATCGCTTGCGGCCAATCAAGGCTTATATAACGGTTTCCTGGCGGCTGGTTTGCTGTGGAGTATCTGTCCGGGCAGCGTAGGTGTGTCGATTAAAGTATTTTTCCTCGGCTGCGTGATCGTTGCTGGTGTCTATGGTGCAGCGACAGTCAGTAAGAAGATCTTTTTTATTCAGGCGCTCCCCGCGATCGTGGCGCTCCTGCTGGTGCTCTGCTCGTAGTTTTCTTAACGACATACCCTTTTCAGCATAAAGCCCATCTGTAGAAGATGGGCTTTTTTGTTGCTACAGGGCTTTTTACTCTTCGCGGGTGGCGCGCAGCACTTCTTCGATCGTGGTTCTGCCTTGCAAAACTTTTAGCAAACCATCTTGGCGTATAGACGGTGAGTAGGTGCGTGCCAATGCTTCTAGTTCATGTTCGGCGACTTCACTATGGATCAGCCTGCGCATCGCATCGTCTACGGGTACAACTTCGTAGATCGCGGTGCGACCCGAAAATCCAGATAGATTACACTTCTCGCATCCTGCCGTGATGGGTAGTTTGAGCGGGTGAACATGGGGCACGTTTTGAAACAGTGCCTCTTCATAGTCATCCGCCTCACGCCATGTGTGGCAGTGCGCGCAGAGGGTGCGCACCAAACGTTGCGCCACGACCCCAATCAGCGAGCTAGACAGTAGAAATGGTTCGATGCCCATATCTTTCAAGCGCGTCACCGCGCCAATCGCGGTATTGGTATGTAGGGTCGAGAGCACCAGATGGCCAGTCAGCGACGCCTGTACGGCGATCTCTGCGGTCTCCAAGTCACGGATTTCACCGACCATGACCACGTCTGGATCTTGGCGCAGCATGGCGCGCAGACTGCGGGCAAAGGTCATGTCGACCTTGGTGTTGACCTGAGTCTGCCCGATGCCTTCGATCTGATACTCGATGGGATCTTCCGCGGTCAGGATATTCCGGGTGTGATCATTCAGGTCGGACAGTGCGGCATACAGTGTGGTGGTTTTACCTGAACCAGTCGGCCCTGTGACCAAGATAATGCCATGCGGACGGTTGATCAGATGGGTGAGACGGCTATAGTCATCCGGCATCAAGCCCAGATGAGACATATTGAGCCTCCCCGCCTGTTTATCAAGTAAACGCATCACCACACGTTCGCCGTGGCTAGAGGGCAGTGTCGAGACCCGCACGTCGACTTCGCGACCCGCCAGACGCAGGGAAATACGGCCATCTTGTGGAATACGTTTTTCGGCGATATCGAGTCGCGCCATCACCTTGATCCGTGATACCAACAGCGGTGCCAGTTCACGGCGTGGCTGCACGATCTCGCGCAGTTGACCATCTACACGCAAACGCACTGACAGTTTCTTTTCAAAGGATTCGATATGGATATCGGACGCGTTTAAGCGTATGGCTTCGGACAGCAGTGCATTGATCAGGCGGATGATCGGCGCGTCATCTTCTTGATCCATCAAATCTTCGGCTTCAGGGACTTGGTCGGCCAGACTGAGCAAATCCGGATGATCTTCCAGCCCCGCCGCCACTTCCTGTGACTGCCCGCTATCCCGCGAATAGGAGCCGGCCAGCAAGCGGCTAAACTCCTCATCAGACACAGTTTGATAGGCAGATGCGACTCCGACCACTCGCCGTGCTTCATTGAGTGCCGGGAGCGGAGCATCATCACGCAGGACGATGATGGTGTCATTGCCCTCAAATTTCAGCAATACACCATGGCGTTTGGCAAAGCTATAAGGCAGTTGAGCGGGTTGTTGATAGAGTGTTTGCACTGCAGCGTCCGTGTTGTTCAAAGCAAGGTTTGAGTGTACTGGAAGCCTGTGACGATAGGAAACGTCTACAGGCCTATTTGGCTAAAAAACAGGTGTTGCTCTAGCAAAATGCCCTAAGGAATGACATAGCACCAAATCGCAATGCAATGGAGTGTTGCGCCGGCCAGCACAAACAGATGCCAGATCGCATGGTTATAGGGAATACGATTGATCGCATAGAAGATCGTACCGACGCTATAACTCAGACCACCGGCCAGTAGTAGGTAGATCAGTGGCAGCGGTGCAACCTGATAGAGCTGGTAAATCGCCAAGATGGACAGCCAGCCCATGAGTAAATAAGTGGACAACGACAGACGTGGGAATCGGTCGATAAAGAAGATTTTAAAGATGATACCGGCCAGTGCAAGGAACCAGATGACGATGAGTAAGACTTGCGATAAGGTCGTCTGTAAAGTGATGGTCAAAAATGGCGTGTAGCTGCCCGCAATCAGCAGATAGATGGCACAGTGGTCAAAGCGGTTAAACATGGCCTTGCGCGTGACATTGACGGCACTATGGTACAGCGTCGAGCATAGAAACAACAAAATCATGCTGCCACCATAGACGGCTACGGCTGCGATCTGGCCATCGGACAGCTGAGCCATGGAGGTTGTGGCTTTCATGAGCATGAACACTGTGGCGACG
>JASLJP010000304.1 GCA_030152425.1 Aquirhabdus sp. | reverse complement strand
CACCACCACGATGGCGTCGTCGACCAGTAGCCCGACCGCCAGCACCAGACCAAACAAGGTCAGGGTGTTGATCGAGAAACCACACAGTTTGAGGATGGCAAACGTACCGAGCAACACCACCGGTACGGCGATGGTCGGGATCAGCGTCGCACGGAAGTTTTGCAGGAACAGGTACATGACCAAGAACACCAGTACGATGGCTTCAGCCAACGTTTCCAGCACGTTTTTGATCGACAGCTTGACCACCGGTGTAGTGTCATACGGCACGATCACGTCCAGACCGGTTGGGAAGGTCTTTTTCAGCTCGGCCATTTTTTCTTCGACCGCAGCGGCGGTATTCAGCGCATTGGCACCGGCTGCGAGCTTGATCGCCACACCGGCTGCCGGGTTGCGGTTATAGCGCGCGATGGTGTCGTAGCTTTCACCACCGAGTTCGATGCGTGCTACATCGCCCAACAGCACTTGCGCACCATTGGCCGTGGTTTTGAGGAAGATGCCACGGAACTGTTCCGGCGTCTGCAGTTGGCTTTGTGCCGTCACAGTGGCGTTGAGCTGCTGGCCTGCGATCGCAGGTGTGCCGCCCAACTGACCGGCTGAGACTTGGGTGTTTTGCGCCTGCACCGCGGAGATCACATCACTGGTGGTGAGCTGATAGCTGTTGAGCTTGGCTGGGTCGAGCCAGATACGCATGGCGTACTGGGTACCAAACACTTGGATGTCGCCCACGCCCTGTACGCGGCTCAGGGGATCAACCACTTTACTGACCACATAGTCGGCGATGGCGTTGCGATCCATGCTGTTGTCTTTGGAGACAAAGCCCAGCACCATCATAAAGGTACGGCCGGATTTGTTGACCGTCACGCCTTGTTGTTGCACGGCGGTCGGCAGCAGGGTAATACCGGCTTGCAGTTTGTTTTGCACCTGAACCTGCGCGATGTCAGGGTTGGTGCCGGATTTAAAGCTCAGGGTCACCGATACCGCACCGCTCGATGAACTGGTGGAGGACATGTAATACAGTCCGTCCAGACCTTTCATCTGCTGTTCGATGATCTGGGTCACCGAGTCTTCAGCCGTTTTGGCCGATGCGCCCGGATAGACCGCGCTGACGGTGATCGTCGGCGGGGCGATGCTGGGGTACTGCGAGACGGACATGGTAAAGATCGACAGCAAACCTGCCAACATCACCATCACCGCCAGCACACATGCAAAGATGGGCCGGTCGATAAAAAAACGAGACATAACAACCGCTCCTTATGATTTCGCAGCAGTTGCTGGTGTGGTTGTAGAGGTGGTGGTCGTGACAGTCGCGGCAGCAGGTTTGGCCGTGCCGCCGACGGCATGGTTGCCCGCGCTGGGGTCAGTCGCGGCTGCAGGGGCGGCGGTGCCGGCAACGGTGGCGTGGACTTTGGTGCCCGGTTTGGCTTTTTGCGAGCCTTCTAGGATCACCTGTTCGCCATTTTCCAGCCCCCCGGTCACGATCCATTTGTCGCCTTGGGTGGCGCCGGTCTGGATGGTGCGTGAGCTGACCGTCCCGTCGGCAGCAACTACGAGTACCACGGCGTTGCCTTGGGGATCATGGGTCACGGCTTGCTGCGGCAGCAGGATGCCGTCATTGACCGTGCCTTGAGTCAGCTTGGCTTTGACATACATGCCGGGCAGGAGCAGGCCGTTTGGATTCGGCACCACGGCACGCAGAATCACCGAGCCGCTGGCGCTATCGACCGAGGCGTTGGAAAACTCCAGACGGCCTTGATACGGATAGCTGCTGCCGTCTTCCAGTGTCAGCGTCAGACCCGAGCTGCTGGGTTTGGCCAGCGAACCGGACTGGATCTGGCGGCGCAGTTTGAGCATGTCGGCGCTAGACTGGCTGATGTCCACATACATCGGATCCATCTGCTGGATGGTGACCAGCGGTGTGGCTTGGCTGGCGTTGACCAGTGCACCGGCTGTGACATTCGACACCCCGCTTTGGCCGGAGATCGGCGAGCGTACTGTGGCGTAGCCGAGGTTAATCTGCGCGGTTTTTAGCGCGGCCTGACTGGCCGCCAGATCGGCTTCAGACAGCGCGATTTGTTGGTAAGCATTGTCGAGGTCGAGCTTACTGACGGCATTGCTGCTGATCAGGTCTTTATAGCGCTTACCGGTGACTTGCAGCGCTGCGAGATTGGCTTTGTTGCGTTGCACTTGGGCTTGTGCTGCGGCGACGCTGGCTTCGAGGGTCGATGCGTCGATCTGATACAGCGGATCACCCGCGCTGACATGGCTGCCTTCGGTAAACAGGCGTTTTTGAATGATCCCGCCGACCTGTGGGATCACGGGGGCGAGCTGATAGGCATTGGTGCGACCCGCCAGTTCGACATACTGGGTCACGGGTGCGCGCTGCGCCACGGTGACAATGACCTCGGCAGGTGGCATGCCGCCTGCGCCCGGGCCATGCCCAGCACCTGCGGCGGCGCCGTCTTTTTTACCACAGCCAGCGAGGGCGATGGACAGCGAGAGGGTCGACATCAGGAAGACGGCAGACCACAGCGCTTGCGGGTTGGCGGGTTCATGACGGGATGGTGTGGTGGTGTGTTGCGATTTCATAACAACCCCTTGTTGGATCTAGGATGACTGCGCCAAGTGCGCAGTTTTGAATGCGTAAACGTTAATTCAGATAGGAGACACGAAGATGAAACACGCTGTATGCAGCAATACGGCACATGTGATGTCGGGTTGCTCTGCGACGTGGATGGGTCGCGGGTTTAACGATGCAAGGTCATCTGTAAGGCTGGGTGACGCGTTGGATGAGGGTGTCGTCCAACCGTAAAGAATTACAGTACTTGATAGTATACTTTGTGAAGAGTACTGCTTAGTACATTAAGGTGCAAGTGGGGAAAACGATTTAGTTTCAAAAGTTAACATTTCATTTCTGCGGCGAATGCGCTAGGTCATTGAATAATTGTGCTGTTCGCTACAAAAACTGTCCAGCCGAAATATTTAACAAGGTGTGTCAGCGAGAGCTGTCGGTCACGGCAGGTTCTTCGCCAGATACTCACAGCGGTGTTGGAGTCGGCTTTGCCAGTCGGGCGTAAGTCCCGGACAGGCAGCGGCCAGTCGGAGGTCATCCAGCGTCGGACGGTGCATGGTGGCGATGGTATTGAATGCGGCGACGCTCAGACTGTCAGCAAAGCGCTGGCGCAGAGTGATGGGATCGCCGAGGGTGATCTCGCCGTCTTGCAGCACTCGATAGTACCAGCCAGAGATGTGCTGCTCGGCGATAAAGCGTGACAGCATGTCGGTGTCGAACCGATGGTTGATCTTCCAGCACGGGCTACGCGGCTGCGAGACTTGGACGAGGGTGGTGCCGATGGCATAGATATCGCCGATATAGACGTTCTGGTCATCCATCACGGGGCTACTGAGGTTTTCTCCGATACTGCCGGCGACTGCGAGGTCGGCCAGCGCGGGATAGTGCGCACGGATCAGCGCATAGCTGGACAGAGCGTATTGGTGCAGGGCTTTTTCGGGGCCGCCATGCACGCGTTTATCGGCCTGCACATCCCCGATGATGCCGAGGCGATTGACCGCGACCTGCTGGACGGGTGCTTTATAGATCCCGGTTTGCTGCCCTTCGGGCGCGAGGGTCTGGAGGCTACCGACATACAGTCCGGTGATCGGGGCGATCGCTACGGACGTGGTCATTTCTTACTGCCCGGATCGGTCGGTTTGCCGACCAGACCTTCACTCTCCAGTGCCGCAAGGTCGGCTTTGAGCGCCGTCAGCTCGGCACTGTCGGTTTCGACCTCGGCCAGCGGTTTGCTGGGGGGGACAAAGAAATCAGTCGGACGGGTGGCAAAGTGACCAAGGATCAGACGACCCAGCGGTCGCCAATGTTTAAACGACACACGGCGCGCTTTGAGGGCGACCAGCAGCGCGAGGCTAAAACTGACCAACAGGTTGGTCATGCCGATCATGAGCACCCCGAGGAACGAGATGATCAGGGTCGACAGGTCGAGCGTGCCATGCAGGGCATACACTGACTGGGCGAAGTTGACCGAAGCAAAGGCGATATGGCGGATATCCAGCGGCAGGCCGAGGATATAGCCGATGGTGCCCATGCTGCCGAGCATGATCCCAAACCAGAAATTACCGGCCAAAGCGCCCAGATTGTTTTCGATATAGGTCGAGACTTTGGCCAAGCGGGTCGGTGTCATTAGCCCTTGTAGTCTGGGGTGCTGTCTTAAACGCTCGCCGACCGAGTGATAGACCGCGAGGTTGTCATAGTAGCCTGCGATCAAACCAGCCAAAAATAAACACACGCCGGCAATCGCCGCGTGAAACAGCGCCAACGACTCAAACGGATTTAGGTCGTGGAGCAGGCCATGCGCCTTGGCAGGGGTGAGCAGGTCTTGATGCATGCCGGCTTGCCACAGGTAAGCGACCAGCACGCCGACCGGCATCGCGATCGAGATATTGCCGATGATGGCCACAAACTGGGTGCGGATGATATTCACCGTCAGGCGCGCCAGCTCGGCGAGTTGGGTGAACTGGCCTTGGCGCGTCTTGCCGCCCTGATGCACGGTCGCCGCGATGGTCGCTGCAGTCATCGCCGGCTGTTTGGTCGCGACGGTGAAGTGCAGTACATGGATGAGCATAAAGCCCAATGAGTAGTCCATGCTCTGGGTCAGTGCTTTGATAAATGGCGCGAGCGTCAGACGCCCCAGCAGGACCTTGATGGTTGCCATCAGGGCGATGATCGCCCCGGCACCCATCGCCGAGCGCAGCATGGCGTAGTAGCCTTTGCGGTCATCGGTCACGTAGTGGTCACCGGTCTTGCTGGCGTTTTCGGTGACTTGCAGTGCCATCAGTTCGGTATTGGTCGAGATCAGGTCGCGGATACTGGCGTGGCGCTTTTGCGCGTGGATGAGGATCTGCAGCGTGCTATACAGCGGGTTTTCGTCGCTCAGCGCTTTCGGTTTGCCTTCCTCGGCGACTTCGACGTAGGCGCTGCGTGAAAAGCTCAGCAGCAGCTCGATGAGCAGCTCCATGCGCGCGAGGCTCTGCTCGATGCGCAGCATCAGATTGGTCAGGCGGATACTGACGCCGCACTGCTTGGTGTTTTTGCGCAGCCGTTGCAGTACGGCGCGGCATTGCTCGATCATGACCGCGGTCGGGCGCTCATCGGGCGGCATGATGTCGTCTACGTCGATGATATTGCCCGCCATATCCAGCGGCGGGTCGAGGTAGTAGGGCTGAAAGCTCTCGACAAACTCAATGATCTCACGGTTTTGCGCCATAAATGGCGACTCAAAATCGTCGATGCTGGGGTCGATGCGGATCAGCTCCGGCTCCAGCCCCATCGCGGTGATGCGATACGACAGCACCATGAGGGCGCTGAGCAGTTGCTGCTGCGCGGCGTGGAGTAGCTCTGAGTTCGGGTAGATCGCTGCCAGTGCGCTATGCAGCCGATGCCATTGCTCGGGGCTGATCTGTGCCAGCCAGCGCTCATCATTGCTTTTGTAAAAGATACGATTAAAGACCGTGTCAATCTGGTTTTCCGGCTGCAGTGGCGGGATCACACGCCATGCGAGGCGTTGCAGCAGGGCGGGAAAAAAGCCGTCGTTGTTCAAGATGCCGATATCGTTGTACAGCAGCGTCGGGGTATGGCACTGCAGCAGGGTCAGCATATAGTCGACGAAGGTCTTGGTCTGCAGGGGTTGGCTGTCGAGTAGATCGAGCAATACATCAAAGCGCGCCACGCTGTCTGCAGCTTCGGTGGACAGTACCGGACGCAGTTGTTCGATCAGGTCAAACAACGGCTGGGCGGCAGGTGTGGGGCTATCAACGTACTGCAGCATATCGTCGATCAGGCCATGCAGCGTCACCTGCAGGCTTTCCAGCCCGGCCTTGGGCAGGGGGTTGTGGATCAGGGTATTGCTCGGTGTAGTCATAAGTATTGGCTGACCAAAGATAAATGCGGATGGTGCTGGCTAAGTCTTAGTAAAAATAAGCGAAAAAATAGGGTGGGGGAATGGCACTTGTTTTAAAAAACACTGTAGTGCAAGCATCGGGATGTGTCTGTAGCGAAAGGTAGTACAGCCCGTGGGATGCTCCGCGCATGGGCAATTTGTTTAGATTATCTTATTTATTTTATTGGTTTTTTGTGACGAGTAGATGACCTGCGGGAGATTGTTACATTTTATGTGATGAGACGCTGTGCGTATGCAGCAGGGGTGGCTGCATACGCCATGTCGTGACTATTTCAGCCGTGCCAGCGCCAGCGTGGCCAGATCGGACAGAGAGGTTTTATAGATCGAGTCTGGTAGCGGCGCGAGGGCAGCGATCGCGGCTGCGGTTTCCTCACGGGCGCGGGCCTGGCAGTAGTCCAAGCCGCCAGAGGTCTTGACCAGATGGACGATATGCTCAAGGTCGTCGAGGCCGCCGGTCTGGATGCTCTTCCGGATCAGGGCGCGATCGGCATCACCGACGCGTTGCATGGTGGCGATCAGCGGCAGGGTCGGTTTACCCTCGGCCAGATCGTCGCCGATGTTTTTGCCGAGGGTCGCGGCATCTGAGGTGTAGTCGAGAATATCGTCGATGATCTGAAAGGCATTGCCGAAGTGTTCGCCAAAGGCTTTCAGCGGAGCGCGCATCGCTTCGGTCTCTGCCAGCAGGGCAGCGCCCTCGGTCGCCAGCATAAACAGGCGTGAGGTCTTGCCATAGATGATCTGTAGATAGTCAGTCTCCGAAGAGTCTGGGTTGTGCTGATGCTGCAGTTGCAGCACTTCGCCCTCGGCGATCTCGCAGGTGCCGCTGGACATGATGTGCAGCAGCTCCAGATCGCCCAGACTGACCAGCAGGTCAAAGGCGCGGGCGATCAGATAGTCGCCGACCAGCACGGCGGTGGCGTTGCTCCACGTGGCATTGGCCGTTGGGCGGCCGCGGCGCAGGCCGGACTCATCCACGACATCGTCATGTACGAGGGTCGCGGTATGCAGCATCTCGATGATGGCGGCAAATTTGAGGTTTTGATTGGTATGCGCAGGGTTGGATGTGGCAAAACCACAGGCGCGCGCGGCGAGCAGTGCCATCAGCGGACGCATACGTTTGCCGCCAGCTTCGACCACATAGCTGCTGACCTGCAGCACCAAAGGCACCTTGGAGTTGATCCCGGTTTTGATGAAATGGTCCATGGCGGCGAAGTCGGGGGCGACGGGGTGTACGATGCTGTTGAAGTCGGTCATATCAAAATGCGGCTCTGCTCGATGGCGGGTCAAATCTGCGGATCAGCCCCATGCTAACCGCGTAAGATCAGAACTTCTAGTCTAGCCATTCAATTTCCAACAAAAAGTTCGATTGAGCGGCTGATTTTCCATCTACCGGCGACCGGCAAAAATGATGATAAAATGTGCAAATATCGCTTGTAGGGGCGCTGCAAAATCTCTACAATGCGCGGTCTAATGATTTGTATGAATCAGCCCAGTGACGCAGGTTTGAAGCCCGAGACATTTTTAGTATCGGCACCGCGAACACGGGTTAAAGCGAGTGTGAACTATGAGTGCATATGCAGTAATTCAAAGCGGTGGTAAGCAACACCGTGTAACTGTTGGCGAATACTTGAAAGTCGAACTGCTGAAAGCAGAAACCGGCGCAAGCATCACCGACAGCGAAGTTCTGATGGTTGTGGATGGTGATAACATCCAAATCGGCGCGCCTACCGTTGCTGGTGCAAGCGTAACTTACGAAATCCTGAGCCATGGCCGCCATGACAAGATCCGTATCGTGAAGCATCGTCGTCGTAAGCACTACCACAAAGAACAAGGTCATCGTCAGTGGTTCACCGAAATCAAAATTACTGCGATCACGCTGTAATTCTGTTTTCATGACTAGCTAGCAATAGCTAACAATCTTATTTTACGCTTGAGGAGTTAAAACTCATGGCACATAAAAAAGCTGGTGGATCAACCCGTAACGGTCGCGATTCCAATCCTAAGATGCTCGGTGTGAAAATGTACGGCGGTCAAAAAATCATCGCTGGCAACATCATCGTGCGTCAACGTGGTACTGAATTCCATGCAGGCACCAATGTCGGCATGGGCCGCGATCACACCCTGTTCGCTACTGCTGACGGCATCCTGCGTTTCGCAGTGAAAGGTGCATTCGGTCGTCGCTATGTGTTCGTCGATCCAGTTGTCGCTGCATAATTTTAGGCGTCAGCCTTGAATTGAAAACCCGCCGATTGGCGGGTATTTTTATGGCGGGTTTTTATGGCGTAGATGTCTAGATTATTCGCCGCCGAGCTTGCTGCTCACGCAGCCAGTGCTGTTGCACTCGCGTTCACGCTCTTTGAGGAAGGCCAGACGGGATTGGGT
>JASLJP010000280.1 GCA_030152425.1 Aquirhabdus sp. | reverse complement strand
TTCAACTCAGGCATCCGTCCTGCAGTGAACGCGGGTATCTCGGTATCGCGCGTTGGTGGTGCTGCACAGACCAAGATCATCAAGAAACTGTCGGGTGGTATCCGTACTGCACTGGCTCAGTATCGTGAACTGGCAGCGTTTGCTCAGTTTGCATCTGACCTTGATGAAACGACTCGTAAACAGCTTGAGCATGGTCAGCGCGTTACCGAGCTGATGAAGCAAAAGCAATACGCACCGTTCTCTCTGGCAGATCAGGCCGTGTCGATCTTCGCATCGAACGAAGGCTATCTGACTGATGTTCCAGTGAACAAAATCGGTGACTTCGAGTCAAACTTGCTGGCGTACATGCGTTCTCAACATGGTGATCTGATGACCAATATTGATGACACTGCAAACTACGACAAAGAGATCGAAGCGGCATTGCATAAAGGCATCACCGCCTTTAAAGCGACTCAAGCCTATTGATCAGTGGTGCTTGAAGCTTGAGGGGTGACCTGCAAGCTTCAAGCTAAACTGGCTTTCACATACTGATTTTTGCAGAGCATGGTAAGCGTATGGCAAGTCTAAAAGAAATTCGCGCCAAGGTAGTCAGCATCAAAAGTACGCAGAAGATCACGCGTGCGATGCAATTGGTTGCTGCCAGCAAGATGCGTCGCGCTCAAGAACGCATGGTTGCAGGACGTCCGTATGCCACCAGCATGCGACGTGTGATTTCACATTTGGTGCAAGCACATCCTGAGTTTAAGCATCGCTATATGGTCGAACGCCCAATTAAGCGCGTAGGCTATATCGTGGTGTCGTCTGATCGTGGTTTGGCAGGTGGTCTCAACATCAACCTGTTCAAACGTGTGGTTCAGCACGTCAAACTGCAACAAGCACAGTCCATCGACGTGCAATTTGCAGTGATCGGTACCAAAGCCGTGACTTTTTTCAAAAGTTTCGGTGGCAAAGTGCTGTCGGCGACCACCCATCTGGGTGATCAACCGACCATGGAGCAACTGACCGGTGCTGTACATACGATGATGTCCGAGTTTGATGCCGGCAATATCGACCGTATCTATCTGGTTTCGAACCACTTTGTAAATGCAATGGTTCAAAAACCAACGATCGAACAATTGGTACCCCTACCAACTGAGCAGATCGAAGAGTGGCGTTTGCACCGTGATCATCCGTGGGACTACATCTACGAGCCTGATCCAGAAAAAGTTTTGAATGGTTTATTGCTTCGCTATGTCGAATCAGTGGTCTATCAAGGCGTGGTTGAAAACGTTGCCTCTGAACAAGCCGCGCGTATGGTTGCGATGAAAGCAGCAACCGACAACGCCGGTGATCTGATCAAGAGCTTGCAACTGGTTTACAACAAGCTGCGTCAAGCCGCGATTACTCGGGAAATTTCCGAAATCGTCGGTGGTGCTGCCGCGGTATAACGCGTAAAGATTGATCGTACAGTTTTTTATTTAGTGCCCGCCTGCCAGTTGTATCGGCCGACGGGCAAGCAGCATACACCGAGGCTGTATCCGGTTTCCCTGTGAAGGGCGCCGAGTTCAGCATTGATATTAGATTTTATTTTGAATTGAGGAGACAGCCATGAGTAGCGGTCATATCGTTCAGATCATTGGCGCGGTTATCGACGTTTCGTTCGATCGCACAAACGTTCCAAAGATCTATGATGCTCTGACGGTGGATAACACCGAAACGACGCTCGAAGTACAACAGCAATTGGGCGACGGCATTGTCCGTACCATTGCGATGGGTTCAACCGAAGGTCTGAAACGCGGTCTGCCGGTTACCAATACCAACGGTCCAATCACTGTACCAGTGGGTGATGCGACTCTGGGTCGTATCATGGACGTACTGGGTCGTCCAATCGACGAAGCCGGTCCTGTTACGACTAAAGATCATTGGGCGATTCACCGTCCAGCACCAAGCTACGCTGAACAAGCGGGCTCAACCGAAATCCTTGAAACCGGTATCAAAGTTATCGACTTGCTCTGCCCGTTCGCCAAGGGTGGTAAGGTTGGTCTGTTCGGTGGTGCGGGTGTCGGTAAAACCGTTAACATGATGGAACTCATCAACAACATCGCAAAAGCGCACAGCGGTCTGTCCGTGTTTGCTGGTGTGGGTGAGCGTACCCGTGAAGGTAACGACTTCTACCATGAAATGAAAGACTCAGGCGTACTGGATAAAGTGGCCATGGTCTATGGTCAGATGAACGAGCCACCGGGTAACCGTCTGCGCGTTGCGCTGACCGGTCTGACCATGGCTGAATACTTCCGTGACGAAAAAGACGAAAACGGCAAAGGCCGCGACGTTCTGTTGTTCGTTGACAACATCTATCGCTACACCTTGGCCGGTACTGAAGTATCCGCGCTGCTGGGTCGTATGCCGTCTGCCGTGGGTTATCAGCCTACTTTGGCGGAAGAAATGGGTGTGCTGCAAGAACGCATTACCTCAACGCAAGCCGGTTCGATTACTTCGATCCAAGCGGTATACGTACCAGCCGACGACTTGACCGATCCATCACCAGCAACCACCTTCGCCCACTTGGATGCGACGGTTGTTCTGTCCCGTGATATCGCGTCACTGGGTATCTATCCAGCGGTTGATCCGCTCGACTCCACATCACGTCAGCTGGATCCAGCGGTCGTTGGTGAAGAGCATTACAGCGTGGCACGTGGTGTACAAACCATTCTGCAACGTTATAAAGAGCTGAAAGACATCATCGCGATTCTGGGTATGGACGAACTGGCGGAAGAAGACAAACTGGTCGTCTACCGTGCACGTAAAATCCAACGCTTCCTGTCACAGCCATTCCACGTTGCTGAAGTATTTACCGGTTCACCAGGTAAGTTGGTTTCTTCTAAAGACACCATCGCTGGGTTTAAAGGTATTATTGCTGGTGACTACGACCATATGCCAGAACAAGCGTTCTATATGGTTGGTGGTATTGAAGAAGCTGTTGCTAAAGCTGAAAAGCTCACCGCAAAATAAGCAGGAGAATGCGTCATGGCAACCTTGCATTGTGATGTAGTCAGCGTCGCCGGTTCGATCTACAGTGGCGAAATCGCCATGTTGATCGCCGACGGTGTTGCGGGTCAAATGGGTATCTTGGCAGGGCATACGCCGCTGGTCACGATGCTCAAGCCCAGCGTGCTACGTGTACAGTATGCAGATGGCCGCGAAGAGCAGATCTACGTGTCGGGCGGGGTGCTGGAAGTTCAGCCCCACGTCGTCACCGTTTTGGCAGACACCGCGATTCATGCGGCCAATCTTGACGAAGCGAAGATCTTGGAAGCGCGCCAACATGCAGAAAACCTGCTGGCCAATCAAAAGAGCGATTTTGATGCCGCAGCCGCGATGAGTGTATTGGTTGAAACTGCTGCCCAGTTGCAAGCAATTCAGCGTTACAACAATCGTGCACAAGCGCACTAATCCGCGCCTGTAAGTGCAATAAAAAAAGCAGCCTAGGCTGCTTTTTTTACGTCTGTACGGCGGTGAGACACCGGATCAGGCAGGTCTTAGCCTGCGATAGAGATGGTGTCTTCGACGACCGCAGGGGTCTTGCCCTGTGCGATCTTGACCGGCGGAGCCAGCCATTTCAGCACCACATCGATCACGCGCTGGCTATATTGCAGTTGCATATGATCGACGCCATACAGGATTTTTTTGCGCTCTGGGGGCACGTTGAGTTGATGTTCCGGGTCGTCATGTTCGCCCAAGGCGCTCTTGACGCTGACCAGATAGTCACCGATGGCTTCGCGGGCTTTGGAGTGTAGATGCTCATGCTCCATGGTGCCGGCAATGAAATAGGCTTTGATGTTAGATGGCAGTGGAGCAGGGCGGCGGCTGTCTTCAAAGTCACCGCGCCGACCCGAGGTCTGGTGCTCCCAGTCATCATCACGCACGCTGCCCCAGCGTAGGTCAATGATGCCTGCACTGCGGATATCACCCAGACGTGCCAAAAGGCCTGCAAACGGCAGCTTGCCGACTTTTTCTTGCAGCATAAAGCCGAGACGCTCCAGCAGCGCGCCTTGGTGCGGCGAGCCGAGACAGATGAGATGATCGACCAGCAGCGTCCAGTTGAGACCGGCTTGTTTGCCGTAAAACAGTGCGCTGCGCGATACCAGACCACCCATGCTATGACCGATGATGTCGATCTGGGTAATGTCGGGGTTGCGGGTATACAGTTCGTTGAGCAGTTTGGAGAATGAGCGACCGTTGGCCGAGATGCGGCGACCGGTGTTATAGCTCATATACAGCACCGTGCAGTCCTGCTGGCGATAGACCTGCTCGCCTATGCTCATATAGCGGCTGGGATACCAGCTATGCTGGGTCATGCACAGGCCATGAATGAAGATCACCACCCGACCTGCCAATGGGCCGGTTTGGACTTTATTGTGACGGTCAAAGGCCAGCATCGGCAGCGCCAACGGATTGCAGTCATAGACCAGATGGTCGCCCATGACGCCGTTCAAGGCGCTGGCGAGCAGGTGCATGGGAAAATTCAGTGGTTTTTCTGTTTGCTGCGCGCTTAAACGGCCGATCAGGCGCAGTCCATGGGCGGTATAAGGCCCCGCGACTTTCATACTGGTACGGATTAAACGAAAAATTTGATCAGAGAGGTTTTGCTGCAAGGCATTGGGGTTGCTGCCGTCATACACGCCGAGTGAGCGCAGGATGGTCTCGCGATAGATCGCTTGCACAAAATCAGTCGTACGCGCTACGCCTGTGGTCGCCAGTTGCGCCAACCCTTCAATAAAATCGCCTTGCGTGAGCGGCGTTTTACGCAGGTTGCAAAATGGTTCATGCAGAGGGGTTAGGCTAGGCATAAGACTCTCAAAACTGATGTGTGCTCAGGCACGATAAACATTCGACTTGTTGCGAAAACAATACGCTGGTGGCGGAGAATGCGGTGCAGTGTGCAGTGGTGTACAAAAAGAGCGATTTCTGACTACTCTCAGATATTACCCCACATATTTCTAAATGTAACTAGCTTTATTGCTTGATCAAAAGTGCCAAAAGCTATCTCTATGATATAGTAGATGATAATCTTAAAAAAATGGTGACCAGCGCGTTCAATGTGCCGGCAGCGCCTGCAAGTGCTATATTGCCGAGCAGCGTCATGCTGATCTCCCCCCAGATTAAACGGATGCACTGATTATGCAGTTGATCTATATCCACGGCTTTAATAGCGATGCCCAGTCGGCCAAAGGCGAGATGCTGACCGACTGGTGTGCGATTCATCGCCCCGAGATTCATGTCGTCCGCCCGGATCTCAATCTTCCGCCGTTGCAAGTGATGGATAAACTCGGCAAGCTGATCGCCAACGACCCCAATACCGGTCTGGTCGGCAGCTCGCTGGGCGGCTACTTTGCCACCGCTTGCGTGGCCCAGTTTAACCTCAAGGCGGTGCTGGTGAATCCCACGGTGGTGCCATTTGAGCGCTTTCAGCGCTTCTTTGTCGCAGGCCAAAGTGGTCACACCACGCCGGGCGGCTGGACGGTGACCGAATCCGATCTCGATGATCTCAAATCGCTGTATTTGCCCGTACCCCTATACCCCGACCAGATTCTCGTCTTGCTCAAGCAGGGCGATGAGGTGCTCGATTATCGCGTGGCAGAAGGGCACTATAGTCAAGCCGGCAGCCAGTCGCCGATGGTCATCGAATCAGGCGGCGACCACTTCATGCATGATATGGACACCAAAATCCCGCTGATGATTGATTTTCTATTTGGCTAAGATTGTGTAGCATAGCCTGAGCCGCCTTAAGGCGGACTGATGTCGGATGATGTTTACTTGTGCACTTGCTGCATTTCTAAAGGATTAAGTTTTTTTGACACTCTATACCGCCGAATCCCTTGAAGTCCTCTCTGGCCTGGACCCCGTCCGCCGCCGGCCGGGGATGTACACCGACACCACGCGTCCGAATCATTTGGCTCAAGAAGTCATCGACAATGCGGTCGATGAGGCGCTGGCAGGCCATGCCAATCAAGTCGACGTGATCTTGTACAAAGACGGCTCGCTGTCGGTTCAGGACAATGGTCGCGGTATGCCGGTGGACATTCACCCCGAGTACGGTCAAAGCGGTGTCGAAATCATCATGACCAAGCTGCATGCTGGCGGCAAGTTTTCGACCGACAACTATCAGTTCTCCGGTGGTCTGCACGGTGTGGGTATTTCGGTGGTCAATGCGCTGTCGACCCGGGTCGATGTTACGGTGTTGCGCGGCGGTAGCCAGTATCAGATGCGCTTTGAGCACGGCGAGCGTATGACCGACTTGATCGCAACCGAAGGATTTCCCAAGCGCCAAAGCGGCACGACAGTACGGTTTTGGCCGGATGGCAAATACTTTGATACAGCCAAATTCTCCGTACGCGCGCTTAAACACAACCTCAAAGCCAAAGCGGTACTCTCCGCGGGTCTGAAAGTGGTGTTTACCGACGAAGAGAGCGGCGAGAAATCCACGTGGCAGTTTGAAAACGGACTGGTCGACTACCTCAAAGACGAGCTGCAAGGCCGCGAAACCGTGCCGTTTGAGCCGTTCTACACCCATGGCAAGGCCGAGCGTGCTGCCTGCGAGTTTGTGCTGTGCTGGTCTGAGGAGGGCGGCGACAGCGTGCAAGAAAGCTACGTCAATCTGATCCCCACCGCGCAAGGGGGAACGCATGTCAACGGCCTGCGCACCGGCACGACCGATGCACTGCGCGAATTCTGCGAGATGCGCAGCCTGTTGCCGCGCAATATGAAGCTGTCGGCGGATGACGTCTGGGATGGGGTCAACTTTATCCTGTCGCTGAAATTTCAAGAGCCGCAATTCTCCGGTCAAACCAAAGAGCGTCTGTCGAGCCGTGAAGCCGCGCCGATCGTGCAGAACATCGCCAAAGATGCCTTCTCGCTATGGCTCAACAAGAACCCTGAAGTCGGTACGCGGCTGGCCGAGATGGCCATCGAGCGCGCCGGTCGGCGTCTAAAGGCCGCCA
>JASLJP010000256.1 GCA_030152425.1 Aquirhabdus sp. | reverse complement strand
TTTGTCGAGAAAGTCACGTCTTAACCCGCCGTAAAAACACTAAAGGATAAAGCTATGACGGATACCCCAACGACCGACCCCGCCTTGCAGCCGGCTGCTTCGGTCACCGCAGTGATCCAAGAGGCGCCTTTTCTGGTCAGTTTGAGTGACGGCGAGCATCAGTGGCAGGCCGATGAGCCCACCGAAAAAGGCGGGCTGAATGCCGCGCCGGATCCGACCAAGCTGCTGCTGTCCAGCCTCGGTGCCTGTACCTCAATCACGCTAAAGATGTACGCCGTGCGCAAGGCATGGCCGCTGGAGGAGGTGCTGGTCAAGCTCTGGTTTAATCCCGAGGGTAAACCCGAAACCGGCAATCTGATCGGTCGCCAGATCACCTTAATCGGTGCTCTGTCCGAGGAGCAACGCACGCGTCTGCTGCAGGTCGCCAATGCCTGTCCGATCCACAAGGTCCTCACCGGTCAGGTCGAGATCAAGACGGATCTGGTCTAGCCTCCTGCTCCGCCATGGCCAAGCGGTCTTTGCCGCATTGGCTGTGCAGTTCCTCCAGCATGGGTGGAATTTTCTCGGCCAGAAAGTCGATAAAGACCCGCACCGCGGGCAGCATGCCTCGGCGTGAGGCAAACACTGCATGGTAGATGCCCTGCGGCAGACGCCAGTCGGACAGCACGACTTCCAGCGTACCGCTGCGCAGTTGGTCGATGCAGCGCATGAGCGGCAACAGCGCAATGCCGTTGCCTTGCTCGGCCAACGCGCCGAGCAGCGCAAAGCTCGACCCGATCAATTGCGGTTGGATCTCAAACTGTTGTTTCCCCTCGGGGCCATGCAGCGTCCACACTTGTTTGTGCTCGGTCTCATTGCTGGACAGGGTGATGTGCTGCGCCAGATCATCGGGATGCTGGGGTCGTCCCATGCGGTCGAGATAGGCCGGACTGGCCACCAGCAAAGACTCGGTCTGACCGAAATTACGCATCACCAGATTGCCATCATTATCCAGTGTGTCCCGCACGCGCAGCGCGACGTCGATGCCTTCGTTGAGCAAGTCGACCCGACGATTGGTCACTGAGAGCTGCAGGCGGATATGCGGATAACGCCGCATAAACTCCGGCAGGATCAGCGGCAACTGCCGCTCGGCGATATCCACCGGCACACTTACGCGCAGGATGCCACGCGGTTCAGCGCGCAATTCAGCCACCACATCGCGCGCCGCTTGCGCCTCGGTCAGCATCGACTGCACATGCTGATAGACACGTTGGCCGACATCGGTCACCACAAAGTGGCGTGAGCCGCGCTGCAGCAGGCGCACGCCCAGTTCGGTTTCAAGTTGAGTGATGCGCCGACTCAGGCGTGACTTGGGGATATCCAGCGCACGCTCGGCTTTGCTAAAGCCGCCATGCTCGACGACCATGGCATACAGGTACAGATCATTGAGATTATCCACGGGGAAAACTCCAGTCGGGTTCAATATGGCCTGCGGCCATGATACGCCGGATCAACTGCGCTTTAATGTTGCGAAAGTGGAACGATACGTCTTATTTTAGGGTCTTGGTGCGGATTAATCAAACGAATATAGTATCTCCATCGCGGGATATTCCGCCCACATTGATCAGAGTACACATCATGAACGTATTACATATCGACTCTAGCGCGCTCGGCCAAAATTCTGTGACCCGTGAGCTGACCGCTGCCATCGTCGCTGACCTGAGCCGTGATCACAGCGGTCTGACCATCACCCATCTCGATCTGGATCAAAACAGCATTCCCCACTTAACAGGTGCTAGCTCGGCCAAGCTGGATGCCGAAGCCGCCGCTGCCTCTGAACAGGTGCTGCAGCAGTTTCTAGATGCCGATATCGTGGTCATCGGTGCGCCGATGTACAACTTTTCGATCCCTTCAACCCTAAAAGCCTGGGTGGATCGTGTACTGGTGGCTGGCCGCACCTTCTCGTATAGCGAAGCCGGCCCTAAAGGTCTGGTGACCGGCAAAAAAATCGTCATCGCCAGTGGCCGGGGTAGTCAGTTTGGTGTGGATAACCCAGCCGACTTTCAAGAAAGCTATCTGACCCAAGTGTTTAACTTTATCGGTGTGACGGATGTACAGTTTGTCCGTGCCGAAGGCATTGCCTACTCGCCGCAGCATCGTGTCGATGCCTTGGCCGCCGCCCATGCCGCGATTCCTAAACTGGCCTTGGCCAGCTAAGCCTGCACATGAGATCAAAAAAAAACGAGCCCCATGCGGCTCGTTTTTTATGCGTGATGCTTAGGCTTTGCTTAAGATCTCGCGCAGCACATAGGGCAGGATGCCGCCGTGGCGGTAATAGTCCACCTCGATCGGGGTGTCGATGCGTGACAGCAGCACCACCTCGATCGACTCGCCGCTGGGGCGGGTGATACGCATGGTGATGTCGGACTGCGGGCTCATGTGGTCGTTGACCCCGATAAACTCAAAGTGTTCATCGCCGGTGATGGCCAGCGACTGTACCGAATCACTGCCCTTAAACTGCAGTGGCAGCACGCCCATGCCGACCAGATTGGAGCGGTGAATGCGTTCAAAGCTGCGTGCGATCACCGCATTGACCCCGAGCAGTTGCGTACCTTTGGCCGCCCAGTCGCGGCTGGAGCCGGTGCCGTACTCTTCACCGGCAAACACCACGGTCGGCCATTTGCGCTCGATATAGGCCATCGCGGCGTCATAGACAGTGGTCTGCAGCCCATCGAGCAGGGTGTAGCCCCCCTCTGTGCGGGAGCCATCTCTGCCGATAGGCAGCATCAGGTTTTTGACCCGCACATTGGCAAAGGTGCCGCGAATCATGATGTCGTGATTCCCCCGACGTGAGCCGTAGGTATTGAAGTCGGCAGGCTCGACCAAGTGCTTGACCAGATATTGCCCTGCAGGTGACGACTCACGAAATGAACCTGCTGGAGAGATATGGTCGGTGGTTACCGAGTCGCCGAGGATCAGCAGTGCGCGGGCATGCTTGATTTCGGCCACCGGTGCAGGGGTCATCTCGAAGTGATCGAAAAATGGGGGCCGCGCGATATAGGTCGAGGCCGGCCACATATAGACATCGCCGCGCGTGCTATGAATACTGCTCCACAGCTCGTTGTCTTGGGTGAAGTCGGCATATTTTTCGCGGTAGACCGCCGGGTCTTGCGCGTATTTCATGAGGGCATTGATCTCATCGCTCGATGGCCAGATGTCTTTCAGGTACACCGGTTGCCCATCGCTGCCCGTGCCGAGGGGGTCTTTGGTCATGTCGATATTGACACGGCCGGCGAGGGCAAAGGCCACGACCAAGGGCGGCGAGGCGAGGAAGTTGGCGCGGATATTGGGGTGAATGCGCGCTTCAAAGTTGCGGTTACCCGACAGTACCGCCGCTGCGACGATGTCGTTGGCGACGATGGCTTCGTTAAACTCAGCGGCGAGATCACCGGCGTTGCCGATACAGGTGGTACAGCCAAAGGCGGCCACATTAAAGCCCAGCGCATCGAGGGAGGACTGGAGACCTGCAGCCTGCAGATACTCGGGCACCACGCGCGAACCGGGGCCAAACGAGGTCTTGACCCGTGGATGTACCGTCAGTCCTTTAGCGACAGCTTTCTTGGCCAGTAGACCTGCAGCGATCAGCACGCTTGGATTGGAGGTATTGGTACAGGAGGTGATCGCGGCGATCAGCACATCGCCATGCCCCAGATCCATAAACTCGTCTTCAGTCGGCATCTGCGGAATATGGCCGTCCGAGGTCGGGCGGTTGGCGATCATGTCGGCTTCGCCGCGGATGATGGTGCCATGGTAGTCGGATTTATGCGGGGAGAATTTTTCGCTGCGGTTGCTGCGCTTGGTGACAAAGCGTTTGTGTAGATCACCCGCGTTTTTGTTAAAGCCATTTTCCGGTAGCGGCGCGCTAAACAGGCGATCAAAGTCCTGCGCCATACGCGGCAGCTCAATACGGTCTTGCGGGCGTTTCGGGCCAGCCAATGAGGGCACGATGGTGTCCAAGTCGAGGCTCAGGTTGCTGCTGTAGTTCAGCTCACCGGCATTGGGGATACCGAACAGCCCTTGCGCCTTAAAGTAACGCTCAAAGGCATCGATGACCGCTTCGCTACGTCCTGTGCCACGCATATAGTCGACCGTGACTTGGTCGATGGGAAAGAAGCCCATGGTCGCGCCGTATTCAGGCGCCATATTGGCGATGGTGGCGCGGTCGGTCAGCGACAGTGAGGCCGTGCCGGGGCCGATAAATTCGACAAATTTGCCGACCACTTTTTCACGGCGCAGCATTTCGGTGATGGTCAGCACCAAGTCGGTGGCGGTGACGCCTTCACGTAGTTTGCCCCTGAGCTCCACGCCGACCACATCGGGGGTGAGGAAATACACCGGCTGGCCGAGCATACCGGCTTCGGCTTCGATACCGCCCACCCCCCAGCCGACCACGCCGACGGCATTGATCATGGTGGTATGTGAGTCCGTACCGACTAAGGTGTCGGGATAGAGCACGCCATTTTTTTCCGGCACACCGCGAAACAAGTATTCCAGATTGACCTGATGGACGATGCCAAAACCGGGGGGCACGACGCCAAAGGTATCAAAGGCCTGCATGCCCCATTTCATAAATTGATAGCGCTCTTTGTTGCGCTTGAATTCCAGTTTCATATTCTTAAACAGCGCATCGTTGCTGCCGTAGTAGTCGACCTGTACCGAGTGGTCGACCACGAGGTCGACGGGCACCAGCGGCTCGATGGCTTTGGGGTTTTTTCCCATGTCGTGTGCGACATTGCGCATAGCGGCCAGATCGGCGAGGAGTGGCACCCCGGTAAAATCTTGCAGCACCACGCGCGCCACCACGAAGGGGATCTCATCGGTACGTGGGCTATTGGGCTGCCAGTTGGCAAGTTGGTGGACGTGTTCGGCGGTAATTTTTTTGCCGTCGACATTACGCAGTACGGCCTCGAGTACGATGCGGATCGAGACCGGGAGTTTGGAGATCGGCCCCACACCAGCGGCTTCCAGTGCGGGCAGTGAGTAGAGCTGTCGGGTGTCGCCGTTGGCGAGTTGAATTGTTTTTAGACTGTCGTGCAGATTATGGTTAGACATGATGACCTCTGATCCGTTGATCTAGACTTTCGAGAAAGTAGGCATGACACATAGCTTAAGGTTCTGACTTGCCATCCAATTTGGCGGTCATGCATTTCATTCTACGCCTGATTTACGCTAAAGGTGAGGGGCGTCCGATGGGTGTTTGTGACTTTATGCAAGTGGACGCGCAGGGCGGCGCGGCCATAAAAAAGCCCCTGATCGGGTGGGATCAAGGGCTGTTCGGGCTTACAGGCTGGCGGGGGCTGGTTTACAGGCCGGTATGCTGGGCGATAAAGGCCTTCATCTGTGCCACATCGGCCGTCATCACGGTAAAGTGCTGCGGCAGGGCTTCGATGTTTTCAAAGCCGGCCGGGCGCTCGGCATCGCGACCGAGGGCTTCTTGGATGGTTTCGTTAAACTTGGCGGCCAGCGCGGTTTCGAGCACGATCATCGGCGTACCGACTTCGATCTTCTCCAGTGCGACCTTGATGCCATCGGCAGTATGGGTGTCGATGGTGATGCCGTAGTTTTTTTCCACCTGACGGATGGTGTTTAGGCGGTCAGCGTGGGTCGATTTGCCCGACTGAAAGCCAAACCGGGCGATGTCTTTAAACTCATCGCCATCGCTGCCGGCAGCGCCGGACAGGTCAAAGCCACCGCTGGTTTCGACTTTATGGAACAGTGCCGCCACGCGGTCGGCATCGCCACCCAGCAGGTCATGGACAAAGCGTTCAAAGTTCGATGCTTTGGAGATGTCCATCGACGGGCTGGTGGTGTGCCAGGTTTCGGCCGACTTGCGTACGCGGTAGATGCCAGTGCGGAAGAACTCGTCAAGTACGTCGTTTTCGTTGGTGGCGACCACCAGTTTGTCGATCGGCAGACCCATCTGACGCGCGATATGACCAGCACAGATGTTGCCAAAATTGCCCGATGGCACGGTGAACGACACTTTTTGATCGTTGCTGGTCGTTGCGGCCAGATAGCCACGGAAGTAGTAGACCACCTGTGCCACGACACGCGCCCAGTTGATCGAGTTGAC
>JASLJP010000070.1 GCA_030152425.1 Aquirhabdus sp. | reverse complement strand
GGGCGCCACTACGCCCGCGTCAAAGCACTGCTGGACGATGCAACTGCACGCGGTGCGACGATCATCACCGGCGGACAGTCGCATGAGGGGCAACGTTTTATTGCCCCTACCTTGATCGAAGGGATTCCAATGGATGCCCAGATCATGAGTGAAGAAATCTTTGGCCCACTGCTGCCGATCATCGGCTATGACGATCTCGGCGACGTGATCCAGAAGATCAACAGCGAGCCGAAACCGCTGGCACTGTATATCTGGAGTAAAAACGATACCCACATCCAGCAAGTCATGCAACAAACCACCTCCGGCGGCGCCTGTATCAACCACTGTGTGATGCAGTTTATCCACGGCAATCTGCCTTTTGGCGGGGTGAATAACTCCGGTATCGGCAGTGCACATGGTCATTATGGCTTCCTCGCCTTCTCCCATGAACGCGGCGTCGTCCGCACCCGAATCATGCTGGCTCGTATGTTTTTCCCACCCTATACCGAGACCACCCGCAAGCTGATCAAACTGTTTATCAAAACGGTATAACCCTGCGCATACCTGATCCGACCGCTAGGCGACACACCCTAGACGTCGGATCAGCCCTCTCCCCTATACGTAACACTCACCCACTGTTACCGTGTTTACGTAAAGCTCTGTAAACCTCCCTAGCCGTTTACCGCAAAACGGCTCATGATGAAAATGGTAAATCAGTCTTGCAGTTCATTATTTTTGTATAATGCGTAGATTGCAGACTCGATTGAATCGAATACGAACGGCAAGCATGGCGACTATGGAGTCGCCTTCGGATGTCTGTCCAGTTGTGCGTGGCATGTTATAACGACGCCACAACAGCCATTCTTTTGCCAATCACATAAAAGGAATATCGTATGAGCTTTCTATGGTTCTTATTAGTCGGTCTGATCGCCGGGTGGCTCGCGGGGATGCTGGTGAAAGGCGGTGGTTTCGGGATCATTGGCGACATGATCGTCGGTGTACTGGGTGCCTTGATCGGTGGGTTTTTGTTTACCAAACTCGGTGTGTCATCGGGCGGTGGATTGATCGGCAGCATCATCGTCGCCACCATTGGTGCGATTATCCTGATCTTCGTCCTCAGGCTGATACGCCGAGCGTAGTGCTGTATAGACATAAAAAAAGCGAACCATCAGGTTCGCTTTTTTTATGTGATCCGGACGCTTAGTCCATCTTACGGCCTTTACGAGCGGCGATGCGCAGACGCAGACCATTCAGACGAATGAAACCTTCCGCGTCTTTCTGGTTATAGGCGCCGCGATCATCTTCAAAAGTCGCGATATTGGCATCAAACAACGAGTCGTCTGACTTACGACCAGCAACGATGACATTGCCTTTATACAGCTTGACGCGCACCACGCCGTTGACCGGAGCCTGTGACTCGTCGATCATGACCTGCAGCATCTTACGCTCAGGGCTCCACCAGTAGCCGTTGTAGACCAAGCTGGCATAGCGTGGCATCAGCTCATCTTTGAGATGGGCGACTTCACGATCCAGCGTGATCGACTCGATAGCGCGATGCGCACGCAGCATGATGGTACCGGCTGGGGTCTCGTAGCAGCCACGGGACTTCATGCCGACATAGCGGTTTTCAACCAGATCTAGACGACCGATACCGTGCTTACCGCCCAGCTCGTTCAGCTTGACCATCACTTGTGCCGGGCTCATCGCCACGCCATCAATCGCGACGATATCGCCTTTAACATACGTCAGCTCGACGTATTGGGGTACATCAGGGGCTTTCTCTGGGCTGACGGTCCAGCGCCAGATGTCTTCTTCTGGCTCCCAGTACGGGTCTTCCAAGCCGCCGCCTTCATAGGAGATATGCAGCAGGTTGGCATCCATCGAATACGGGGATTTTTTGCCGGCTTTGGCAAAATCAATCGGGATGTTACGCTCTTTAGCATAGGCCATCAGCGTTTCACGCGAGGTCAAATCCCATTCACGCCATGGTGCGATGGTCTTCAGCTCTGGCGCCAGAGCAAAGGCACCCAGCTCAAAGCGCACTTGATCGTTACCTTTACCAGTCGCGCCATGGCTGATGTATTCAGCACCATGCGCTTTGGCGATTTCAACCAGACGTTTGGCGATCAGCGGACGTGCGATTGACGTGCCGAGCAGGTATTCGCCTTCATAGATGGCATTGGCTCGAAACATCGGGAAGACGTAGTCGCGCGCAAACTCTTCGCGCAAGTCTTCGATATGGATCGATTTCACACCCATTTGCTCTGCTTTCGCACGTGCAGGCTCCAGCTCTTCACCCTGACCAATGTCAGCAGTAAAGGTGATCACTTCTGCATCATATTTTTCTTGCAGCCAAGTCAGAATGACTGACGTATCCAAACCGCCCGAATAGGCCAGTACTACCTTACGTTTTTCCGCCATGAAGAGTGTTCCGCATTAAAAAATCGAGGATAAGCGCTACGACAGCTCTGGAAAATTCGCAGAAAAACCGCCGTAGTCTAAAGTGAGGGCATTCTACATCAAAGCCGAGGGGCTTGCAGCAACTTCACAGCGCGACCAGCACAGCGATACGGACGGTACTAGTCGACGATGAGGTGGTATTCGCGGATGCGGTGACGGCCATCGCTCTTGGCTTTATAGACCGCCTCATCAGCTTGACGGATCAGGTCGGCGATGGTCATTTCATCGTCGTTAAAACTGCAAGTCGACACGCCGACGCTCACCGTGACATGCTTGGCGGTTTTTGATTTTTTATGCTCGATCTCGAGCGTATCGACGGCGGCCAGAATGGTATTGGCCACGATGCGTGCGCCTTCGACTGGGGTATTGGGCAGCAGCAGCAAGAACTCCTCGCCGCCATAACGCGCCGCCAAGTCGGTGCTGCGGTGTAGATTGTTGCGCAGACAGTCGGCCACGGCGCGCAAAGTCACGTCCCCCTGCATATGGCCATAATAATCGTTGTAGAGTTTGAAGTGATCGATGTCGATAAAGATCACCGACAGCGCCTCACCCGAGCGGAGCGCCCGCTCCCACTCCTCATCCATACGCTCATTGAAATAACGGCGGTTGGCAAGTCCGGTACCGGGATCTTCACGGGATAAGCGGGTCAGTTCCTCGCTCATGCGTTCGGCCTGCAATTTGTCCGATTCGAGCAGACGAGACTGCAAGAAATTCACCCGCTCCTTGGAGATATTGACACTACTGACTACATAACCGACAAAGTTGATCAAACCGATATAGTAGACATAGCGTACGATTTCTTCGTTGGAGTACCAGACAAAATCGTAGCTTGCGGTACGCAAGTAGGCGAGTGCCAGCGCAGCACTCCCGGAACTGATGCCGATCGCCAAAGCCACGACTGGCCGCATCCCGATGATGAAATACACCAAAATATAAACGAGGATCACCACATAGGTCGCTGCCTGCGCCACCCATGGGGTCTTAAACTGCAATGAAAAATACGCCGTCGACAAAATGCCGATAAAGCACACGGTACCGATGATGCGATAAAAATATTTATTAAAACTCGACGCATGAATCAGGATCGGTAGCGCCCCGAGACAGACGATACCCATCGAATAGGTGTAGGCGAGGTTATACAGCTCTTGGGTACGAAAAAACTCCCAGCTGAGATAGTAGACGATCGGAAAATTGATTAAACCCAACAGCACATAAAAGATGACACCGGGAAAGACGAAACCGTTGATCATCGCCATCGACCGCTCTGCCAGAGCATCCCAAAACTCCTGCTCCATTTCGGGCTGAAATGATTTGAGCAGTAAGCGAGGGGACGCCAGCAGTTGCCGTATCAGTGCATCTTCTTCTGCGATGGGTACAGTCCGTTGTTTTTTTATCAAGTCCGTCTCAACCTAAAATTTCGAGATAAAGAGATGAAAGACATTATCTTGCGTACCGTCCACATTAACAAAAATTCATGCCCGTCGATAGAATATTCGACGAGAAATTTAAAAACAGCGCAAACTGCGGTAGCAGACTCTACGCCCCTACGTCCGACGAGGTCAGGCGCGTACAATGCAGGCCGCTTTATGGTCAATGTGCCGCTGCAGCCTAGATTTTGCAGTGTGCTGACGTCACTTTTCGACTATCATCTCACCCAATGATTCTTGCGAGTATTTTTTGCCGTGACACAGCAACCCAGAGAGGCTTCCAGCGCCCAAACGTTGACCATCACCCGTCCCGACGACTGGCATATTCACCTGCGCGATGGTGCTGCGTTGGCACGTACCGTACCAGACTGTGCACGCACCTTTAACCGTGTGATCTGTATGCCCAATCTCGTGCCGCCGGTCAAAACCGTCTCGGAAGCCATCGACTACCGTGAGCGTATCATGGCACACCTGCCCAAACCTGCAGGCGCTGCCCGACAATTCGACCCGCGCATGGTGCTCTATCTGACCGACCATACCGACCCTGCCGAAATCGGCAAGATCAAAGCCTCCAGCGTCGTCCAAGCAGTCAAACTCTACCCGGCTGGCGCGACCACCAACTCGCACGCCGGGGTCAGCGACTTGGCCAAGG
>JASLJP010000174.1 GCA_030152425.1 Aquirhabdus sp. | reverse complement strand
GCGTGAGGTCAAAGCCGTTTGGCTCCACGGTGCCGAGGTAGACAAACGCCCACAGCGCCCCTGCTACGCCGAGGTAGAAGGAACTGATGGCAAAGGCCAGCAGCTTGCTGCGTGCGATGGGGATACCCTGCGCCTCGGCGGCGATGTCCATATCGCGCACCGCCATCCAGTTACGACCCAGCGGACTCGTGATCAGGCGGCGTGCCGCATAGCCCAGCACCACGACGATGCCCAGCGTCAGCTGATAGTGACCCGCAGGACTATCAAAGCTATGACCGAGTACGGTGAGCGGCGGTGCGCTAATCACGCCCGAGGCGTTGTAATTAGAAAACCAGCCATACTGGGTAAATAGCCACGGGATAAAGAACTGCGCCGCCAAGGTCGACACGATCAGGTAAAAGCCTTTGATACGCAGGCTGGGTAGACCCACAAGCACACCAAACAGGCCACTGATCACGCCGCCCAAGGCGATACTGACCAGCAGCGGCAACTGCGGGATGCGCAGTTGCAGGTTATAGGCGGCAAAGGCACCGACCGCCATAAACGCTGCCGAGCCGAGTGACAGCTGACCCGCGTAGCCGGTCAGGATGTTCAGCCCCAGCCCTGCCAATGTCAGCACCAAAAACGGCACCAAGATCGCACTAAACCAATAGTCATTGCCGATCAGCGGCACGGCGATAAAGGCAAATGCCAGTAATGCCCAGAACACCCAACGATCCTGCCACAGTAAATAAATACGTCGCTCGGCTGCATAATCGGTGGCGATTTGCCCCGCTTGACTAAAAAACAGCATCGTTTAGACCCTCGCCACAGATTTTTCGCCAAACAGCCCGGCCGGACGCACCAGCAGGAACAGCAAGGCCAATACATAGGGAAACCAATTTTGTAGACCACCGCCGATTTCCGCACCGAGGTAGATCTCGGCGACATTCTCCGCCGCACCAATGATCAGCCCACCGACGATGGCGCCCGAGATCGAGGTAAAACCGCCGATGATCAGCACGGGTAAGGCTTTGAGCACGATCAATGACAGCGAAAACTGCACCCCGAGGCGCGCGCCCCACAGCACACCCGCCACCAACGCCACCCCGCCTGCCACTGCCCAGACCAGCACCCAGATATGATTGAGACGGATACCGACCGACTGGGCGGCCAGTGGATCATCGGCCACGGCACGTAGCGCCAGCCCAAAGCGCGTCTTGCTAAACAGCAGGGATAAGGTAATGACCAAGATGCCTGCCACCCCCGCCGCAAACAGGTCAAACTTGCTGATCTGTAGACCGAGCAGTTCCAGCGGCTCATCGGGGATGCCCAGCTCCAGACCATGCACCTGCGTGCCCCACACCGTCTGCGCCAGTCCTTCGATGATGTAGCTCAATCCGAGGGTGGCCATAAACAGGGTAATCACTGACCGATTGATCAAATGACGCAGCACCCAGCGCTCGATGGCGACGGCAATGACCACCATCACCGCAAGGGTGACGAGGAAGGCTTGCCACAGCGCCAGACCACGCTCATGCAGACAGACGAAGGTCAGCGCAGCGAACAGTACCAATGAGCCTTGGGCAAAGTTAAAGACGCCTGAGGCGCGGTAGATCAGCACAAAGCCAATGGCGACCAAGGCATACATCACGCCTGCCAGCAGCCCACTGACCAATACATCGAGAAAAAAGCTCATATGGATTGATCCTTTAGTGAGATGCAGCGAGGGTGCTGCTGCCCAGATAGGCGGCAAGCACCTCGGGGTTATGGCGAATTTGCTCCGGCGAGCCGTCGCCGATCTTGCGGCCATAGTCGAGTACGATGATGTGATCGGAGATGTCCAGCACCACACTGATGTCATGCTCGATGATCACCACCGTGGTGCCAAACTCGCGATTGACGTCGCGGATCAGGCGCACCATGTCCAGTTTTTCCGCATCGTTCATGCCTGCCATCGGCTCATCGAGCAGCAGTAGGCGTGGCTCCGCCGCCAGCGCACGCGCCAGCTCGACGCGTTTTTGCAGGCCATAGGGCAGGGTGCTGACGGTGAGGCTGCGGAATGGCTGGAGGTGGAGGAATTCGATGATCTGCTCGGCTTTGAGGCGCTGGGCATCGGCCTCACGCTGTGCGCGCGGCAGGCCGAGCAGATATTCCGGCCACGTCACGTGCTGATGCAGCGTGCGTCCGGTCAGCACGTTGTCCAGCACGCTCATTTTTTTAAACAGCGCCAGATTTTGAAAGGTGCGGGCGATACCGAGCCGCGCCGCCAGATGCGGACGATGCCGACGCAGCACCTGCCCGGCAAAGGTGATGCGTCCGCTATGCGGCTGATAGATGCCATTGATGATATTCAGCAGTGAACTTTTACCCGCGCCATTGGGGCCGATCAGCGAGCAGATTTCGCCTGCCGCAACGCTGATTGCCAAGTCATGGATGACCTGCAGTCCGCCAAAGGAAAGGTTAATGCCGTCGAGTTGCAGTAGGGGCTGGGTCATGTGGTCAGCTCCCCGTGTAGCTGCCGGCAGCGCTCGGCTGCGGGGCATGTGTGCTGTCGTGGGCAGCAGGCGTGGACACGCCCGCCAGCAGTTGGGCAGCGGCGAGGTCGTGATCCTGCTCATCCTCCTGCGCGGGGATCACGATCTCGGCGGTGACACCCGCAGAGGCCAGTCGGCGGATCTGGATCCCGAGTGAAAGGTAAAACTGAGTGTGGCTTTTGCCGAGTGGCTCCCCGATCAGCAGCGCGGTACGTAGTCGGGCAAAGCCGAGGTTTTCACGCAGGCTGCGGTGATAGAGTTTGACCAGTAGCCAGGCGAGGGGATTGCTACGCGCCAACTGCGCCCAGTCATACAGGCGGCGCGAGAGGCTGCCTGCGCTGGGCAGCT
>JASLJP010000044.1 GCA_030152425.1 Aquirhabdus sp. | reverse complement strand
CCATCAACAGGATCGTCAGCAAGGCTACCCCACGCTGCTGGGGCATAGTTCTGATGGGGTTACGAGACATCATATTGTTATTCACATCAATTCCCGTCGCGCGTAGTCGCTGTCTTGGCATCACCCTGCAATCCCGAGGTGGAATTTGCAGCGTTGGTCACGCCTGGAGTGCCAGAGGGATTATTACCATTCGGTGCTGCATTGGGCTGGGGCAGATTAGGCAACAGCGCAAACAACCAACGTAGCGGCTGACCATCGGCCGTCAGAGTTACTTGCACAGCCAATGGCAGTTTAATATTTCCACTGGGATTCTGAGCAGTCGTCTGAGGGTTCTCTACCGGCCAGTTTGGCGTATTACCACTATCGAGGGCGGTAACGTTCCAATCGGTGACATGATTCAACAGCACAGTCTTGGTGGGTATCAGATTGCCACTTTGATCCACTTGCGCGTAGGACTGCCGGATCAACTGGCCTTGAACCAGCATATATTGAACCCGGGCCAGCGGAGATACACCTTGCTGTAAGGGATCGATGATACCCGTGCGTGTCAGGTGAAATTCATTGTTATTGAGGTAAAAGGCTGCCTCTGTCGCATTCGCAATCGCCACCGGTCTGGCGATGACTTGACTAAAATCACGGGACAACTGCTCATATGCTTCTTGTACCGCTGCGAGTTGCTCGGCCTTGATCGATGTACGCTCGCGGACTTTGATCAAATTATTAAACACTTGCCAGCCAGCCACTGTCAGTACGGCAAAAATCGAGATCGCTACCATCAGTTCGATCAGGGTAAATCCGCGGGATCTAAGTGCCATCAAGCGCCTCCGGCTTGTTGGATAAAGATCACCAACGTCGTTACGACGTCGCCCGGCTTGGTTGCATCGGTTTCGATCGGCTTGATACTGATCACGACACGGCGAATGCTGGCCGTTCCTGAAATGGGATAGGCTTGAGTGCTAATCTGCCAATGGCGCCCTTGTTCTTCGACATTGTGCTCAGCACTGCCATCCAGCCATGCTTGCGTTACAGTAATATTGGCCGCTTCATTCATCGCCACAAAGTGCGCCAGTGTACGTGTTTCTAGACTTTGCACCGCATTCACATAACTCATGCCGGCTTTGGTCAATGCAACCGCAGCCACCGCAAAAATTGCCAGTGCAACCATGACTTCCAGCAGGGTAAAACCTGATTGACGTGCCTGTAATCGGGCATGAAAAGCGGCAGGCATTATTGATCTCCCCGCGATTGTACACTGCGATCACCTGACTTCTGCTCATCTTGGAGCACACGTCCAAGCGCAGTGACCTCGATCGCATCGCCTACTGGCTGGCCATCCTGACTGAGTTGCATGCGCGTGGCGGTCGCTTCACCGTTGCCAAACCAAATCATCTTCGGACTGAGTGCGGAATCTGACTTAAGTCGATCCAAGGCCGTTGACTGATTGGCGCGGGCAGCGACTTGAAGGACAGTGATGGTGAGATTAACGCCACTGGGAAGATCATGGATTTTAAAATCCGGCGCAATCTGCCAGCGTTTGTCGATGTTTTTTTCCAGGGGATCGAATTGAACCACGACATACCGCGCAGGGTCGGTCGCCGTTTGCAATAGGGGCACCAAGCCCAGCATACGCCCTTGATCGACCGACTCCAGCCGGATCAAGGCAATAGAATCCAGTAACTGATCACGCTCTTGCAGGATGCGTCGCGTATCCGAGCCACCTACCGACATTCCGATCATCGCGGCCAATATGGACACGATCACGACTACGACCATCACTTCGATCAAGGTAAAGCCTTGCTGCAGACGTATAGGTAGCGTCACGCCATGAGAAGACATCACAGAGTGGCGTCGTGCGTGGCGCATCAGTGCGGAGACTGCGGAAAGGGCAAATTGACCATTTGTGCAATCAACACTTGCTTTAATCCCTCGCGCTCGCCCAGATAACGCTGATAAAAACTTGAATTGAGGATGGCTGATCCGCCTTGAGTCACCGCCCAGATCGCCGCCAGATAATCACGTGTGGTGAGATGGCTTTTGATGCGTTCCAAATAGGCATTGGTCAAAGGGACGATGCGGCGTAAACGTTGCTTGCGGATTCGATATAAATCGGCAAATAAACTTTGCAGCCCTGCCCCACCCGCAGCCAATCGCTCCTCAAGCTGATAGAGCAATGCGGTGCGCTGAGGCTGATCAAGATGATGTTGCATATAGCTCATCAACAGCTCTTGAAACTCTGCATGACTATCAAGGATTAGATCAAGCAGGGCTTGCTCATGACGGATAATCAAGTGTAAATACAGCTCATCTTTGCTTTGAAAATGCTTATAGAGTGTGCCTTTGGCAAGATCCAAATGAAGCGCCAACGTATCCAACGTCATGCCGCCTTCGCCTGAATCTAACAGCAACTGCTCAGCCATATCAAAAATCTGCGCTTCACGCGCGCGAAACTGAGCATGACGATCTATCTGACGATCTGTAGACATCCAATCAACCCTTTAGTCTTAAGCAGGCAGTGCGATGCTGCCGCTTCTTTGGTTCACACCTTATTTGCTGCACGAGACAGCGACTTCAAGACCAACACCTTAGGCGTTAAGCAGGCGTATGACTCGCGGCCGCATCTCGCAGCATACGGGCGAAATTTTCCGTCGTCTGCAAACCTAACTGCTCCACAGACATGTGATGTACATCCGCCACAACTTGGGCAACATGCGGTAAATACAGTGGCTCGTTGGATTTACCACGATAAGGCATCGGGGCCAGATAGGGACTATCCGTTTCGATCAATAGTCGCTCCAGCGGAACCTGTTTTGCCACATCACGCAGATCTTGGGCGTTTTTAAAACTGATAATGCCAGAAAACGAAACATAGTAGCCGAGGGCTAGCGCACCCTCTGCGGTAGCCCAATCTTCAGTAAAACAATGCAATACACCATGCTCGGCACGATGTTCACGCAGCACTGCCAACGTATCTGCCCGGGCTTCACGCGTATGGACGATGACGGGTTTACCGGTTTGCTTGCCTGCTGCCAAATGCCGCGCAAAGGATTCACGCTGCACCGCAGCATTGTCCATGCTGTAGTGATAATCGAGCCCGGTCTCTCCGATCGCCCAGACTTTTTCATGCTGAGCCAGATTAACCAGCGTTTCCACCGTGGCCAGATTGAGCATCTCGGCTGACTCGCAGGGATGGGCGCCGACGCTGATCCCAACATCGTCATGACGCAAGGCGATCGGCAGTAGCACATCATAGTCATCGAGATCGACCGCCACAGCCAAAAACCGTGACACCCCTACGGCCCGAGCCGCATCGAGTGCGCGATCCAAGGAGCCTTCGTACTTGGTGAGGTCGAGGCGATTAAGATGGCAATGTGAATCGGTATACAAGGTCAAACACCCTTCAATAAGTCATACCGAGCATCACGACGACACTGGGCATTTATACAATACTGCACAATCTTAAAGCGTATAGGTCGGACGATCCGACGTCAGGATACCCGCCAATTGCTTTTCGATCATCATTTTGAGTTTTTTGCCTTCATCGCCAAGTAGCGACAATGCAAAGCCGCCGGGCCGTTGGCCTTGGGTACGGTGCGTCACCCATACCACCTTGCCGGTTAGGGGAATACGCTCAGATGACTCAGGCAGCGTCACGACAACGAAGACTTCTTCGCCGAGGGGAAATACGCGATTGCTCGGTACAAACAGTGCACCGCCCTGTACGAATGGCATGTAGCTACTATACAACGTCTGCTGATCCCGAATGGGATAATTGATAATCCCACCTGCACGTGTAGGTAACATGACACTCTCCTTGTCGTTATCGATTGAACATACCGCAAAATAACATGATAGCAGCAATAAATGCCAAACTTTCAAGCAAAAAGCATGAGGGGTAGCGACAAAGGCTGCCGTTTAGGCGACCTTGGCCAATTGGGTCATCATATTCTCCATCACCAACTGCGCATTGACGTTTTGACTCTGACCCGCAATCAAACCCAACAGGACGCGATCAATCTCAAAGAGCTGCTCCAAGGTGAGTAAGCCGACCAATTGTTTAAGTTGACCTGCATCCAAGTCCGTCTGGATTGCGCGTTGGCCGAGGTGGAGCGCGATAATATCGCGCAACAACTGACGCACCACTGCAAGCCAATCTAGCAGGGGTAATTGTTTTTGCCAATAAGCTGCCGCATCCAGCGCCGACCGTCGACCCGTGAGGATCGCCAACCAGGTGACTAGCCACTGCCCCCGAAGTTTAAAACCCTCAGTTGTGGCCAGCTCAACAGCCGCCAATGGCGCGCCGAAGGACAACCCCAAGAGCAGTGCCGCCTGCTCTGCCGATACGGCCGCCTCATCCCGCACAATCTCGATCGCGCGATCAGTTTCAATCCGCCCGAGGGCGATTTGCTGAACCCGACTGCGGATCGTCGCAGGCAGTTGTAAGGGTTGATCAGAAACGAGGATAAGCATGACTTGAGCTGCTGGCTCTTCCAGCGTTTTAAGCAGTGCATTTGCTGCTGCGATATTCAGACTTTCCGCCGGTTCAATGATCACGACGCGCCAGCCCTGCCCGGTTTGCTGCACAAAAGGCATCAGGTCACGGATCTGGTCAATCTTGATCTGGCGGCTTTGCTTGCCTTTGCTATCCACCTCGCGTGAGATACGCAGTAAGCTGGGATGACTCGCAACTTTAAGCCAAGCACAGCTGGCACAATGACCGCAGGCACCATCAAGAGTTGGCTGATCGCAAAGCAGCCAACCGGCCACATGGTCTGCAAAACGTCGCTTGCCCGTACCCACCGCACCGGTCAGCAAAATACCATGCGGCAGATTAGGCTTACGCGTAGTCAGACGCTGCCATGCCATGCGCTGCCAAGGCAGCAACGGCAAAAAATGCGCCTGATCCACCACGACTTGAGCGCTGGCCTCGTCGTCTTTAAGTGAAGATTTCGCGGGTGCACGCGCCATAAATTGATCCTAATCGCCGCGACACGGCACGTTAAACATTATGCAAATGCAGCAGCGCCCAGCGCACGGATCTTGGCCAGATCTTCAGGAGTATCTACGCCGCCGGGCATAGATACCAAGGCATCGGCAATGGCGATACGGCGCCCTTGCTCCATGATGCGTAACTGCTCCAGACTTTCGATTTTTTCCAGCTCGCCCACAGGCCAAGTCACATAGTCTTGCAGCAGCGCGACACGATACGCATAGAGCCCCAAATGGCGGCGTGCTGAGGGAGGCACAAAACTGATGCCATCTTTAAAGCCATCACGGTCAAACGGGACGGTACCACGGCTAAAATACAAGGCCTCGCCCGAGGCGGTACGTACCACTTTGACGATGCTACTGCGGGTGTATTCATCCAACTGATGGATCGGCTCGCACAAGGTCGCCATGGCGCAGTGCGGTTTGTCCGCCAGTAGGGCTGCGACTTGTTCAATCAACACAGGAGGCAGCAGTGGCTCATCGCCTTGCACATTGATCACCAGATCATCTGCAGCCCAGCCTTGGATACGCGCGACTTCGGCCAAACGATCCGTACCTGACGGATGATCTACCGCAGTCATCACCACATCGACACCGGCATCGCGACAGACTTGGGCAACACGCTCATCGTCGGTGGCCACACAGAGGCTATCGATCCCCTGTACTTTACGCGCTTGATCCACGACTCGAAGCACCATCGGTTTGCCGCACAAATCATGCAAAGGTTTTCCCGGCAAACGGGTGCTGGCAAAGCGCGCTGGAATGACGATATGACGCATAGTGGACTCCAAAGTTGATAAGTTTGCTTGACCCCACCTGTCATGGAGTCAAAAGATTCGAAAAAGTAGCTTAATACGTTAGCGCCGCATATGACGCCGATCTGCCAACACGCCGATCTCAGTCAGCTGATGATACAACAGGGTATAGCATTCGTCGGATAACCACGCTTTCACAGGTAATATCCAGGCCTGATCCACGATCCCGTGTAGACGAGGTGCGTCCTTAGCCGTCGTGATGATCGGCAGATCGTCGCCAAAGCTTAGCTCTGCTGCCACGAAAGGATGGTGATCCGCAAACGGATGCTCAACCACCTCAAAACCTAATGCGCGCAAGCTGTTAAAGAAACGTGCAGGATTACCTATCCCTGCAACCGCATGAACGCGTTGGGGTGGTCGAGGCACGCTCAAGTCACCGAACGTAGCAGACAACGGCATGAGATCGCCAGCGATCAAACGCATCTGATAGGGCGACTGCACATATTCAGCCTCATCAATAGGCTGAGTACCATGTTCGATGACTGTTGCCGTATCCAACCGATCTACACTTTCACGCAGTGACCCTGCAGGCAGTAGCCAGCCGCTGCCTATACCACGATCGGTGTCCAACACGATCCACTCAAGACTACGTGCCAATGCCAGATGCTGTAAACCATCATCGCTCAGGATGAGATCCAACTCGACCTCGCGCTGTGCAGCATCCGCGAGTAAACACTCTATAGCAGCTTGACGATTTGCCCCGACGGCCATGGCCACACCGGTTTGCTGCACGATCAATAACGGCTCATCACCCACACTCTGGGCAGCATCATCGGCACGCACCATCCGGGGGAATGTTGCAGTATCGCCGCCATAACCTCGGCTGATCACACCGATCTGCAGATGCTGCTCATCATGCAGATAGCGTACCAGCTCAATCAGGAGCGGCGTTTTGCCACTGCCTCCGACGGTGATATTACCGATGACCATGACTGGCACGGGTGACTGATACGGAACTTTAAACTTGAATTGATAGAGTAAACGCTGTAACCCGGTCACCATCGCATATAGCCAGGACAGGGGGAGCAACAACGCCAGCCAAGTAGACTGCTCAGCCCAAGCACGGGGCAATGCGGTACGCAGACTCATGACCGACTCATCCTCAGTTGATTAAATCCATTAACGGGCGTTTTGCGAATCCTGCGCATCCATAAAATCACGCTGATGTAACTGTGCATACAGACCGTTTTGCGCCAAAAGCTCGGTATGAGTACCTTGCTCGACGATCCGCCCCTTATCCATCACCACAATGCGATCGGCCTGCTCAATCGTCGATAAACGGTGCGCAATCACCAGTGTGGTACGCCCTTTCATCGCATGACTCAGCGCCTGCTGGATATAGTGCTCGGACTCATTGTCTAGTGCACTGGTAGCCTCATCCAAAATCAAGATCGGCGCATCTTTGAGCAAAGCACGCGCGATGGCCAAGCGTTGACGCTGACCACCCGACAGCGACATCCCACTGGCACCAATCAGGGTATCAAAGCCTTGTGGCAATGCATCGACAAACTGTTCGGCATATGCATCTCTGGCTGCTGCGCGCACTTCCGCATCGGATTTCGACGCCAACTGTCCATAAGCGATATTTTCACGCACGGTTTGATCAAACAGGATCACCTGCTGACCGACCGTCGCGATCTGACCACGCAGGCTGGCCAGCGTAAACTGTTCGATGGGCACGCCATCCAGCAAAATCTTGCCACTGGTGATGTTTTGAAAGCGCATCAACAAATTGACCAAGGTCGTCTTACCCGCCCCGGAACGCCCGACTAGCGCAACGGTTTCTCCAGCCCTGATGGTCAGGTTGATATCGGTCAGCGCATTGACCTCTTCGGAATAAGAAAAGCCGACATGCTCGAAGGTGATCTGGCCAGTCAACGGCTGTACGAGCTGGCCGGCATCCTCTTCGGGTGGAGTATCAATCAAGGTGAAGACGGAATGCGCTGCGGATATACCCCGCTGGATTTTTTCA
>JASLJP010000036.1 GCA_030152425.1 Aquirhabdus sp. | reverse complement strand
TGATGGCTTTGGGACCACTCTCGGCAGTGCGATTGTTGTGTTGTTCGCTGATAGCGAAGACCTTGCTTTCCACCAAGTCGAGAATTTTGCACACGGCTTACGACCCCAAAGGTCAACCCGTCAGCGAAATTCTCGACTTGGTGGAAAGCAAGGTCTTCGCTATCAGCGAACAACACAACAATCGCACTGCCGAGAGTGGTCCCAAAGCCATCAACGCGGTGCTGAAGACCGTGATCCATAAGGTCGAAGAGCTACAGAAAAGTGATAGTGCGATCACCGGATTGACCACTGGCTTTATCGAGCTGGACAACAAAACACTGGGCATGCAGAAAGGTGATCTGATCATCGTCGCCGCACGCCCCAGTATGGGTAAAACCACCTTCGCCATGAATTTGATCGAAAACGTACTGTTCGGCAGCGATCTGCCGGCCATCGTCTTTTCGATGGAAATGCCCGCCGATTCCATTGCGGTTCGTTTGCTCTCATCGTTCGGCTCCATTGACCAGAGCCGACTACGTTCGGGGCGACTGGAGGAAGGCGACTGGGTGCGCCTGACCAGCACCATGAGTCAGTTGCAAAGCAAACATCTGTATATCGACGACTCCTCCGCCTTACCACCGAATGAGCTGCGTTCACGCGCGCGGCGCATTGCCAAAATGCACAACGGCAAAATCGGCGCCATCATGATCGACTATTTACAACTGATGAAAGTGCCCGGGCTCGGCGATAACCGTGTCGGTGAAATTTCGGAAATTTCGCGCAGTCTCAAGGCATTGGCCAAAGAGATGAATTGTCCGGTCATCGCGCTGTCGCAGTTGAACCGCTCGCTGGAAAACCGTCCCAACAAACGCCCGATCATGTCTGACCTCCGTGAATCCGGTGCGATCGAGCAGGACGCCGACTTGATCATGTTTATTTATCGTGATGAAGTCTATAACAAAGAATCAAAAGAACAGGGCACTGCCGAGATCATTATCGGTAAACAGCGTAATGGCCCCATCGGCACGGTACGCCTCGCCTTTCAGGGTCAATTTACCCGTTTCACCAATCTGTCGCCCGAGTACTATCGCGCGGAAGATGACGAATAACACGCAGTACAGCTTCTCACACCATTCTTGCCATAGGACATGCCCATGCGGGACGCCCGCGTAGTTTTAGACCCAAACGCATTGATCCACAATGTCCTCCGCGTGCGTCGCTATGCACCGCGCGCCCGCGTATTGGCAATGGTCAAAGCCGATGCCTATGGTCACGGGCTGGCCTTTGCGATACAGCACTTGCAGCACGCCGATGCGCTTGGCGTAGCCTTTATGCAAGAAGCCCTCGAGATCCGACAACTCGGCAACAACCAGCCCATCGTCTTGATCGAAGGCGTATTTAGCATGGCAGAGTGGCAGCATGCAGCGCAGATAAATGCCAGCTGCGCTATCCATCAAGACTGCCAACTGCAGTGGGCACTCGACCATCCGGTGGCGGGTGCGACGATCTGGCTGAAGATCAACACCGGCATGAACCGTCTGGGCTTAAGCCCAGAGCATGCCCTACAGGCCGCGTTACAGCTACGCAGAGCGGGCTATGAGTTGATCCTCACGACCCATTTCGCCAATGCCGATGAGCCGAATCATCCGCTCAACCAACAGCAAATACAGCGCTTCCTTGCGTTAAAAGAGCAACTAGCGCCGATCCAAGCTTCACTGTGTAATTCCGCGGCCTTGATCCAATGGCCTGAGCTGCATTTTGATTGGGTACGTCCTGGCATCATGCTCTACGGCAGCTCGCCATTTGCAGACCAAAGCGCTAAGCAGCTAAACCTGAAAGCCGTCATGACCTTCAGCAGCCAACTGATCGCCCGCCACACCCTGCCTGCTGGCGCCTTGATTGGCTACGGCTCACTGCATACCACCACCCGTCCCACCGAGCTAGGTGTCGTTGCCATCGGCTATGGCGACGGCTATCCGCGGGTCGTAACGGAGGGGATCGTCCAGATCGCAGGTCGAATCGTGCCGATATTGGGCCGCGTCAGTATGGATATGCTCATGATCGACCTCACCGACCTCGCAGAAAAACCGGCGCTGGCGAGCCGAGTCATGCTGTGGGGAGAGGATCTAAGCGTCGATCAGATCGCCGCGACCGCAGGCACCATTGGCTATGAGTTGTTTACCCGACTCTCTGCACGGCCACGACGCGTAATTGGCGACGAATGAGCATTGCAGCACGCATTTCGCACGCCATGATTCTTTATTCGCACTTCTGATCAAACGCTGTTAAAATCCCTACAAAGGATTACAGTTGATCACAAAATGAACGCCATGGATTACACAAGTCGGGGCGACACCCATGTTTAATCTGCGCCCACATCGCGGAGGATTACGCCGCCGCGCCACTGCGCGCGTCTGTGCGCTGATCCCGCTACTCAGCGTGCTGACCCTGTCTGATGTGCAGGCGGCCAACCTCTATATATTCAAAGATCAAGACGGCAACGCCCTACTGACCAACGTCGTGGGCCGCGATAAAAAACCGCATGGCGCGCTCAGCCAATACAGTACACAAGTCAAAGTGACCTGGTATGCCGACACCAATGTCCATAGCTACCGCAACTGGGGCAATAACGAGTCTGCGGTATTGCCCAGCTATAGCCGCAATCGCAATGCCTATGACGATCTAATCGCCAATGCCGCCAGCAGCTTCGGAGTCGAACAAGGCTTGGTCAAAGCCATCATGCATACCGAATCCGGCTTTAATCCCAGCGCCCGCTCGCCAGTGGGGGCCCAAGGTCTGATGCAACTGATGCCAGCCACTGCACGTCGTTTCTTCGTCACCGACTCCTACGATCCGGCGCAAAATATCAACGGTGGCGTGCGTTATCTAAACTTCCTGCTCAAGCGTTATAACAATAATCTCGAACTCGCCATCGCCGCCTATAACGCGGGTGAAGGCAACGTCGATCGTTATCGCGGGATTCCGCCATTTCGCGAAACCCAGGACTACGTCAAACGCGTGATGAGCCGCCTCAATAATCTCTATCACAACGGCATCAAAGTCACTGCGCCGGATAACAGCCGAATGACGGCGCGTGCCATGCCAAGCCCGGCGCAAGATCGCAGTCGTCCAATCATTACCTTTACCAATGCCGACGGCTCTGCCAGTGCTTCGTACGCGCCGACTGCGGAAAGCACCGCAAATACCTCCGCGTTCGATGCCATGCGCAACTCCGCAAACTGATCCATCCTCATGGCGATCGACCATATCAAACGCGCGCAGGCGGCATGGCCAGTGCTCGTGCGCACAGCACATCGTCGTGAGCGGATCAGCTATAGCGAGCTGTGCGGTGCGATCGGTGTGCATCACCGTGGGGCGAGCCACTTGCTCAATGTGATCTACCAATATTGTCTGATCTATGAGATGCCACCGATAGTGGCACTGGCGGTCAACAAAAACACCCGCTTACCCGGCATCGGCTATACCGTCAGAAGCAGGGGTGGCTCAGACTATGAGGCGCTGCTGGCAGAGATTTATGACTTTGACTGGCCGGATCGCGTGCCGAATTTTGCCCTGCTGAGACCCCTCAAATCATAACGCATCGCCATAACCCAATAAAAAGCGCAGCAGCCCGATGAGGGCTACTGCGCTTTGATCGGCCTTAGATCAATAGCCTTCTGGACGTTCCAGTGGCAGTTTCTGGCCGATGGCTTTTTCCAGATCCGCGAGCAGGAAGGAATCATCCTCACAGGCAAAACTGATACTCACGCCAGTCGCACCGGCGCGACCGGTACGGCCGATACGGTGGACATAGTCATCAGACTGCTCTGGCAGGGTATAGTTGATCACATGGCTGACGTTATCCACATGGATCCCCCGACCGGCCACGTCCGTGGCGATCATGATCTGGGTTTTACCGGTCTTAAATTGATCCAGCATCTTGATGCGTTTATCTTGTGGAATTTCACCGGACAGCATGCCGACTTTGTAGCCTTGTGCTTTTAAACGGTCATAAAGTTTACGCACCTGATCACGGCGATTGGCAAAAACCATCACTTTTTCGATCTGCTCAGACTCCAGCAGCTCTTTCAGCAGTCGCTCTTTATCACGGCGACCGACGATAAAGACGCGTTGATGAACGCGATCACTGGTTTTCATTTCAGGTTCGATTTCAACAGTGACGGGTTCAAACAGCCATTGCTGCGCCAGATTCAACACGTCATAGCTAAAAGTAGCCGAAAACATCAAGGTTTGGCGGTCAGCTTTGGGCGGCGCCAGGCGTACGATACGCTTGACGGAGGGAATAAAGCCCATATCCAGTAGACGATCAGCTTCGTCAATGACCAAAAATTCGAGACGATCCAGCCAAACTTCTTTTTGTTCCAAGAAATCAATCAATCGACCCGGCGTAGCCACCATGATATCGACAAATCGTTTATCCAGTTGTTTGCGTTGTTTGTCGTAATCGACACCACCCAGCAGGGTCACGACACTGAGCTTGGTATGTTTCAGCAAGGCAACTGCATCACTTTCGATCTGGAGCGCCAGCTCGCGGGTCGGTGCAAGGATAAGCGCACGCGGTTCACCCCGAAAACGCTCGTCGGCGACAGGGTTGTTGAGCAAATCATTAATGATACTGATCAGGAAAGCGGCCGTCTTGCCAGTGCCAGTCTGGGCGCGGCCAATCGCATCATGTCCGCCCAAAGTAAATTTGAGTACTTGCTCTTGGATTGGCGTCATTTGGGTGAAGCCAAGATCAGCAATTCCCTGCTGTAGTTCAGGGTGTAGCACGACTGAGTCGAAACTCGAACTCATTATATTTGATACTCCAATACATCACGACAAGCGCACTTGCAATTCATTCTTTCAAACGATCTGCCACAGGCATAATTCCATCGACACAACGACAGGGCACAATCCATCAGCCTATACAGGCCATACAAAAACAAAAAACCGAAGGTTGGCAAGCCAAACTCCGGTTCATTGAAACACAAAACAGATCAAGTCTGTAGATAAAGATCCAAGACGCAAGCGATCTGTCCGTGTTAGTTGAGATGTGCCAGTCGCCTCAATGCTATTGCAGCAAGGCAACTAGCAGACACTCAATTAGTCAACTGCGCGAACTTCTTCAGCTTGAAAGCCCTTTTGGCCTTTCACAACTGTGAACTCAACGCGTTGGCCGTCACGCAGGGTGCGGTGGCCGTCGCCTTGAATAGCGCGGAAATGTACGAATACATCATCGCCGCCATTGCGTTGAATGAAACCAAAACCTTTGGTGTCGTTAAACCACTTTACTACGCCTTGTTCACGTGTCGTCATGTTTGCAATCCTCTATCGAGACAACTAGAAAAGCTTGTCCGGTGCTGAACACAGCAAAGAAAACACGAATTAAAAGCTGGGCTCATTTCCGTTGTCATTCTGTGAATCATTCAGCAGTTCCGG
>JASLJP010000338.1 GCA_030152425.1 Aquirhabdus sp. | reverse complement strand
TGGGATAAACGGGATGTGCAAGCACGTTTGCTCTCTGGCGGCATGAAGCGCCGTCTAATGATCGCGCGCGCAATGGTGCACGAGCCGCGCATGCTGATACTTGATGAGCCGACTGCCGGTGTGGATATCGAGCTGCGCCGCTCGATGTGGGATTTTTTGACCGAACTCAATGCCCAGGGCACGTCGATCATTCTGACGACCCACTATCTGGAAGAAGCCGAAGTTCTCTGCAAACGCATCGCCATTATCGACCAAGGCGAAATCAAGAAAGATACTGACATGAAAAGCTTGCTGGCCTCCCTGTCGGTCGAGACCTTTGTACTGGATCTACGTGAACCATTGTCCGTGCTACCGGATGTAAATCTTGAAGGCATCAGTCTGAGTCGCGTCGATGATCACACGCTAGAACTGTCGGTTCAAAAAAACCATTCGTTGAATGATGTGTTTAGCCTATTGAGCGCTCAAGGCATCGCTATTTCCAGCATGCGCAACAAATCTAACCGTCTTGAAGAGCTGTTCGTTGGCCTCGTCGAAAAGAATCTAAAAGGATAAGTCATGAATCGCTCTCAACTCTGGATCGCCTTTAGCACCATCGTGATTAAAGAAGTGCGTCGTTTTATGCGGATCTGGTCGCAGACCTTGCTCCCCCCTGCGATTACTATGACGCTTTATTTCGTGATCTTTGGCAATCTGGTCGGCAGCCAGATCAAACCCTCACACGGTGTGAGCTATATGCAATACATCGTGCCCGGTTTGATCATGATGGCAATCATCACCAACAGCTACTCCAATGTGGTTTCAAGTTTCTTTGGGGTCAAATTTCAGCGCTCTATCGAAGAATTGCTCGCAAGCCCCGTTCCGCATCACATCATATTATTGGGCTTTGTGATGGGTGGTGTAGTGCGCGGTCTGTTGGTTGCCCTCATCGTGACGCTTTTGTCGCTATTTTTTACCCATCTCCCGGTCGCCAACATCGGCATCGTAGTATTCACCGCCTTTGTGACTGCCGTACTGTTTTCACTGGGCGGCTTCATCAATGCCGTATATGCGCGGACCTTTGATGATGTCAGTATCGTGCCGACCTTTGTATTGACACCGCTCACTTATCTGGGGGGTGTGTTTTACTCAATGGATGCACTTTCTCCATTTTGGAAAACCCTGTCGTTGTTTAATCCGATCGTCTATATGGTCAACGCGTTCCGCTACGGCATTCTCGGCGTCAGTGATGTCAATGTCTGGGCGTCATTGGGCATCATCAGTGCATTTTGCGTCGTCTTGTACTTCTTTGCCTATCGCTTGCTGCATCGCGGTACGGGGATGCGTGCATGAGTGTGCATGACTCCGCACTGGGGCTGGCGACGGTCTACCCGACTGCCTACGACCCCGGTTTGCTTTTTCCCATTGCTCGTAGTGAAGGCCGCGCGCTGCTGGGTGCCCATGCGCCTGCGGCGATCAGCCAGGGTGTAGACATTTGGCATTTGTTTGAGCTGTCTTGGCTGGACAGTTGCGGCAAGCCTGTCGTTGCCATTGGACGCTTTACGCTCCCAGCTGACTCACCCTATTTGATCGAATCGAAGTCATTCAAGCTCTATCTGAATAGCTTGAACTTTGCCACCTTTGCCAGCAAGCAAGACGTTATCACGACTGCGGTACGTGATCTGTCCAATGCCGCTGGACGCGAGGTCAAGCTCGAACTGCTCGACGTCGATGCGCTGCCAACGTGTATGCCCATGGGTCTATGCATAGATGCCCTGCCTCTGACCGCCACGTCTGGTATCGAAGCGGATGCCAACCTGCTCGCGCTAGAGCAGACTGCCGATCAACAGGACTACATCGAAGAAACGCTCTACTCGGACTTACTGCGCAGTAACTGCCCTGTCACCGGACAACCGGACTGGGGCACTATTTTTATACGCTATCGGGGACCGAAGGTCTGTCAAAATAGCTTGTTGACCTATATCATCTCTTACCGAACGCACAGTGGCTTTCATGAGCAATGTGTTGAGCAAATTTTTGCCGACATCTGGCTGCATTTACGCCCCGAAGCACTCGCCATTCACGCACAATACACCCGTCGTGGCGGTTTAGACATTAACCCATGTCGAACCTCTACCCCGGATTGGCTGCCTAACGTTACCCGCCTGGCACGTCAATAATCGGCGACGACAGACATCGTTGCTATACCCATCGCGCAGGCTGTATCCGCGATGTCGCTTTATCAGACGGCCGCCCTGCGTGGCACGCCGACCGATAGACGTATACTTAATTTATATAATGACATGATTAAAGAGGAAACTTTCATGACGGCTTACTTTGGATTTATCCCTTCAGAGACTCTGAAAAACAACACCGAAAAAGCACTCTTACAAGCCAAAGAAGGTGGTTCTGAGCCGATGTATATCGTCCGTGATCTGGTTTCGCTTGGCATTACCGATGAACTGATCGACATCTCTTTGGTGCAATTGGTCCACATGCTGCCGCCCAGTGACAAACGTGACACCATGGAAAAACTGGCCAATTTTATCAAAAGTACCGTTCATGTCCTGATGAAACAACTGCTCAGCAAAGAGCCTGACGAAAAAGTATTGAAGTCGACCCAATTTTTGTCCGAAAGCACCAACGTATATCAAGGTCAAATGCGCATCGGCGCCGTGTTGCCTGATGATCTGGTCGCCAAACTGAAGCACTCTTTTGCAGAAGTGTTTGCCGGTAATGGCGAAAGCGTTCGTGATGACCTACGCACTCAATTCAAACAGTTCTCCGATGTCATGGTTCAGCATTTCATGGTGGACTTTACCGAGACGCTAGATCTGGGGATGTTTAAACGCAAAGCATCACAACTGGCACAAAGCGGTATTACTAAAGCCCTGCATGTGGCCATGGATCGTCTGATCCCGAACCTGTCGCCTGAAGAGCTGAAAGTGTTTACCAAACACTACGACTCCGTGATCTATACTGCTTAATCCGCCGCTGTCTACTTGAGCACTTTGCGCGCCTACGCTGCGCCAAAGTGCTGCTCTAGGTCGTTATCCCATGTCTGACTTTCATCACTACCGCTTCTTGCGCTATGCGCCGCGTGACGGCACGACGATGCAAATGCAGCCGGGTCGCTGGACACGTATGCATCTGGATCCGTGGTTGCTGGGGCTGCTGCTGCTGGCCACCTCCTTTGGTTTGGTCGTCCTCTATAGTGCATCTGGTCAAGACGGTGAGAT
>JASLJP010000308.1 GCA_030152425.1 Aquirhabdus sp. | reverse complement strand
ATAAAACCAATGACAATATCAAAAAGAAGCTTCATGCCGCACCCTTATCTAGTCTACTCGCGACCCCAGCCATCGTCCCGATGACCACCCCGGTTTAGCGCACCCGCTGCCGAACCACGCCTCGCAGCCAGTGCCGAGCGCGATCAATCCATAATCGCACGACAAACGCTTAAAATTCAACCTCATATTCGACACAAACACGAATTTCGGCCAACAAAAAAGCCCCGGAGCTGTGTGCTCTGGGGCTTTTTCGGTCTTACAATTTGGTGCGGATGAGAGGACTTGAACCTCCACGATGTTACTCGCCAGTACCTGAAACTGGTGCGTCTACCAATTCCGCCACATCCGCTTAGGTCGGCCATTCTAGGGATGGAAAGGGAGGTCGTCAAGCACAACCTGTCGAAAGATCGCATTTTATTGTTCGTCCGTTTAAAAAAAACACATGTCGCCCACAAAGTAGGCAAATTTTGCCAAATGCAGTGAAAAGAGTGGCCAAAAATGCCAGTGGCAGCCGCAGCATGTGCCGTATTGTCATAAAAGCTGTGGTAAACTTCCCCAATGAAAAATACCAATACCCCTGATGTAACCTGGAACGATCCGGACGCGCTGAGTGAAGCCCAGCGTTACGCCTCGCCAATCCCCAGCCGCACCCTGATTCTCAACATCTTAGGGCAAAATCCCAAGCCCTTAAGTCATGCCGAATTTGTCACCCTCTTTAATCTGCACGAGCCGGATGCGATCGAAGCGGTCAGCCGTCGTCTATCCGCCATGGTACGCGACAGCCAGCTCAGCACGGAGGGACATAATCCCCTGCGCTATCGCCTGCTGTCCGAAGACGACCTGTTTATCGGTAAAGTCCAGTCGCATACCAATGGCTTTGGCTTTGTCGTCCTCGCCGACCATCCTGACCTGTTCCTGACCGAACGCGAAATGCGTCTGGTGTTTAACGGCGACACCGTCAGCGCCCGCGCGACTGGCAATGACCGCCGTGGTCGCCCATTGGGTCGCATCGTCGAGGTGAAAACCCGTCAGCAAACTCAAGTGATCGGCCAACTGCAAATGCAAGACGGCCAATACTATATCCAGCCGTCTGCCCCGAATGCCCATCAGCCAATCGCGCTGGAGCCGGAACAAGTCCTCGCAGCAAAACTGTCGGTCGGCGACTCCGCCCAGATCGAGATTGACGACTTCCCCACCCGTGAAGAATACGCCAACGGTCATATCGTTGAGGCGTTCTCGGACAAGGTCGACACGCAACTGATCATTCCGACCACGCTGATCGACTTCGACCTGCCGTATATCTTCAGTGCCGAGGTACTGCGCGAAACTGCCAAATACAAAGAGCCCGGTGCTGCCGACCGTAAGGGTCGTAAAGACATCCGCGATCTGCCGCTGATCACCATCGACGGTGAAGATGCCCGCGACTTTGATGATGCCGTATACGCTGAAAAACGATCGGGCGGCGGTTTCCGTCTGATCGTGGCCATCGCCGACGTCAGCGCCTATGTCAAACTCGGCATGGCACTCGATGATGAAGCCCAGAACCGGGGCACATCGGTGTATTTCCCGAATCACGTCGTACCGATGCTGCCGGAAGACCTATCCAATGGTCTATGCTCGCTAAAACCAAACGTCGACCGTCTGTGCATGGTCTGCGACATCGTGCTGTCGCGTGCCGGCAATGTGATGAGCTACGAGTTCTACGAGTCGGTCATGCACTCGCAAGCGCGCACCACCTATGACCAAGTCGCCAGCTACCTCGGTGGCCAGGTTGATGCCATCCCGAATATCCCAGCCGTGCATAAGTCGGTGGATACGCTCAACCAACTGTACAACGTCATGCTCGGGGTCCGCGCCAAGCGCGGTGCGATGGAGTTTGAGACCACCGAAACCTACATGACCTTTGACGACAAAGGCGCGATCACTGCGATCAAGCCGCGCACCCGCAACGATGCGCACCGTCTGATCGAAGAGTGCATGCTGCTGGCCAACACCTGTGCCGCTGACTTCGCGCTGAAGCACGATATCCCAGTGCTGTATCGCAACCATGAGCCGCCAGAGTCCAACCGTGTGCAAAAGGTACGCGACTACGTCAAACTGCTGGGGCTCTCCTTTCCAGAAAAACCGATGCAGTCCGACTATCAGGCCATCATCGCAGCGACCAAGGATCGCATTGATGCGGCGAGTATCCATACGGTATTGCTGCGTTCGATGATGCAAGCGGTGTATGCCCCTGAAAACCTTGGTCACTTTGGTCTGGCCTATGAGGCCTACACCCACTTTACCTCGCCGATCCGTCGCTATCCTGACCTGCTGCTGCATCGTGCCATCAAGGCGCATCTGCAGGGCAAGAATGCGGTGCTGGAAGGCAACCAACTGGTCGCAGCGGGTGAGAATTTCTCCCGTACCGAACGCCGCGCCGACGATGCCTCGCGCAGCGTAATGAGCTGGCTCAAGACCCAATATATGCAGCAGCATATCGGTGATCGCTTCATCGGTGTGATCACAGCAGTGACCGAGTTTGGTTTCTTTGTCACGCTTAGCGATCTGTACGTCGAAGGTCTGGTGCATGTGCGTAACCTCGGCAATGACTTCTATGAATTCAATGTCGCCAGCCAAGCCATGCACGGCAAGACCCACGGTCAGAAGTTTGCCCTTGGTGACAAGGTCGAAATCCAAGTCGCCGGCGCCAACCTCGAAGAGCGCAAGATCGACTTCCAACTGGTCAAGCAACTGTCCAGCGGTGGCCGCGATATCCGTGAGAAAGCGCCGCGTGCCCAAGCCACCCCTGCTGCAGCCAAACCAGCAGCCAAAGCCGCCCCGCGCGGTGCCGCTGCCAAGCCGACCCCGGCAAAGCCTGCTGCTAAAGCTGCACCCGCTCAGCCTGTAGCTGCTGCAACCGGCGATGCCGCCGCACCGACCCCATCAACGCGTAACAGCCGTCGTAAAGCCGCTGCCAAAGCACGCGCCGCTGCCGCGCAGCAATCCCCGGCAACACCGGCCAATGCAGCAGCACCTGCAAAAGCAGCTCAGGCACAGCCCAAAGCTGCACCGCAAGTGCAGAAGCAAGCACCGGTCACGACCGCGCCTCAAGCGCCTGCAGCCGAAGCACCCGCTGCCGCAGCGCCGACTCGACCACCCCGTCCGAGCCGTCGTAAAGCACCCGCTGCGACCGCACCAGTGGCCGCAACGCCTGCTACAGCGCCTGTGGTCGCCGCAACGCCGGTGGCTACACCCACAGCGGCCAAGCCTGCCGTAGCGAAGCCCGTGGCCAAACCAGCAG
>JASLJP010000265.1 GCA_030152425.1 Aquirhabdus sp. | reverse complement strand
CGGGATCAGATCCATAAAGCGGCCTTCGATCTGTTTAAAGAACGTCAGCGGCAGACGGTAGGCGTTGTTACCCAGAATCGGGTAGTCATCCGGTACGCGCTGTTCCTGATCCTGTACCTGCAGACTGGTGGCCAGGGGGATTAGTTGCTGCAGTTCATAGGTCTCGGCCATATGCGGATTACCGGCACGCACGAGGTTGGCGATCAGTTCACCCAGCGAGGCATGACCGATAATCGCAGCACTTTTCGGCAGCGCACCCCATGCGCCGTCGGCACCGCGAAGCAATGCTTCCAGCACCGATGAGTTTTCAAAGCCACCACCTGCATGCATATGCACCAGCAGTTTTTTAGGTGCAGGGAGAAAGGTGCGCACCATCTCGACAAAGGCGCCGACCTGAAATGGCATATAGGTGCCACGGTCGTCTTCGATGCTGATGCCTTCAATGTCCTGTGCGGCGAGTAGCGCGATCATCTCACACGCGGTCTTGGGGTCTTCGGCAAAGGCATCGCAGCCATCGACGATATTGATCAGGATACGCGGTTTGCCGCCGTGTTCGCCTTGAATGTTGGCATTTAGCCACTGGATACTGGCGACCACGCTGCGGCGCAGGGTTTCGATATCGTATTGTCCGGCCATGCCTTCTTTGCTGAGATAGATCTCATGCAGGGTGTTGGGCACGGTGTAGGACTGCATCTTGATCATCGATGGATCAGGGGTAAACATGCCGGGTGCCTGTGAGATGCCGATGGCCGTAAACACAAAACCGCCAGCCATCGAGATCTGATGGTCGCGCAGATACATCATAAAGTCGTCGTCGACTTCGAGCTCATCCGGATACGAATAGTCCAGCGTGCCGAGCAGGATGTTTTTAAAACCGAACTGGCGTAGCTTGGGCAGAATGGCGAGTTTTTCATCCAGCGTCTGACCAACGCGGTCACCAACTGGATTTTCGCGCAGTGAAAGGTCGATAAAGAACGGTTTAAGCGTGCGCAGTTTGTCGATCTTATGCTGGGCGGCGGCGTGCAGCGCCAATGCGTGCTGCATCTGATGCGTGATATCCATTGAGTTTACATCAGTCATTTCTACATCCTTGTCGCTGATTTGGTGTGGGCGGGTGTATTACGGTTTGAGGGTGTCTAAAATATAGTGGATCAGATTGGGCTGGTCGCGCGCGGCCATATGCCCCGCGTTGAGGATTTTCAGCCACCCCAACTGACCGCCAGTTTGACTGAACCCCATGACGTTCTTATGGGCGTCCAGCCATTGAGTCGGCACGGCTTGGCGAAAGGCCAGTGCGGCATCTCCCTGCAGCAGATCGATCCATGCGCCCGTGCCGAGGAAGTTGCAGTCTTTGGCATCGTTGAGCCCTGAGACCATATGCACTTTGAGCTTGCTGCCGTCGAGCAGGCGCAATGAGCTGCGTGGGTTCTGGTTCACGCTTTCCCCACCATCCAGCAGCGCTTGGATGGTCGGCATATAGGAGTCGTTGACCTGTCCGGCATAGTTGTTTGAGATTTGCGCCGACCAGTTCTGGGTCAGTTTGGGAGAGTGGGCGGGCACATGCAGTGCCTGCCGGACTTCAGGGTTATTCAGATAGTCATAGATCGGCTGAAACGAGGGGTCGGCTCGCTGCGCGGTGTTGGTCATATACACGCCGCAAATGTCGGCAATGGCCTGATTGATCAGCGGCAGGCGGTCAGCGTAGCTGGCATCGAGTGCGACCTTCTGGCTGGCGGAGATCAGGCCATGGGTCACTGCCCATGTGGTGTCGGTTGCCATCTGTACCATGGGGTTGACCCATGCGTCGCACAGTACCATGACGCGCAGGTCGAGTTTCGTCCGGCCGGTATGGTTGCCATGCAGGATTGCCTTGGCCAGTAGCGGTAGATAGGTGCCGGCATAGGACTCGCCCGCAAGGATGATGGGGTTCGCCGCGATCTCAGGATGCAGCGCCACGAAATTGAGCAAGGCATGGTATAGCTGATCGATGCCTTGTTCGACCGAGTGCGGGATGGCGCTTGGGTCTTTGGCAAACGACAGGGTCACGCTGAGCGGATGCTCAAAGATCATATAGTTGGCATAGCTGTTCCATGCTTGCGGGCGCTTGGTCAGCTTACTGCCGGTCGCATCGATCTGGTAGGGGCCATTTTCCAAAAAAAAGCCCCAAAAGCTGCTGGAGCCGGGGCCGCCATTGGTCCAAAGGATCGTCGGTTTATGGGCGTAATCTTCTGCCCCGACAAACCAATAAAAGAGCTGTTCATCCGCGAGTGGTTTGGTCACCGCATGCTCATCCGGGGCTTGCAGCGAGGCATAGCCAGCAAATTGGGTATTGGCAATGTCGCCATAGCCCGGCAGCCAACTGACGCGGTCAGGTGTGTCCGTGGTTTTAGGTGTTTGCGCGAGTCCGTGCGCGGTGTCGTTGCTCATGGTTCCCTCATGATGTGTGATCAATAAACAGGGTATAAAAACCAGTCGATCATACAACGAGGGTGATTGGTTTTGTTGCGCAGGTCTCAATTTTTATTGAATAAATTTTCGAGAATCGAGCAGTGTGGTTTGCCCCAGCACCGCAGTTGGAGGGTGTGGTGGCCTTGGATGCGACGCGGACGTGTGCAGAGGTGCTGTCGGCGATTGGCTTGGCGGCCGTGGCACAGGGCAATCCGCGCAGTCCAAGCGTTTATAGCGCATGTTTTACGGCGGTTTTATTGGTAGATCATCCCGTTCCATTTAAGCCAGCCGTCCTCATGGCGGCCTTGCGGGTCATGATGTGTCCAGTGGATCACGCCGCCCTTATTGTTGCTGACATAAATGCCTTTAAAGTCGACCGTGCTACCGACGGTGAGGCCGTTGATGCGTTGGGCGAGGTCGATGTTATGGGCGACCAGTACGGTCTGGCCAGATTCAAGGCGCAGGATAAAGCGTTGATGGCGGCTGTCTTTGTTGTCGTCGGGCAGCAGCTTGATCACCGTGCCATGTCCGCTGACCGGGTGGTTGTCCACCAGCGGGCTTTGTGGTTCGAGGCCTGTGTTTGATGCTGTT
>JASLJP010000166.1 GCA_030152425.1 Aquirhabdus sp. | reverse complement strand
CCTCGGTCTGGGCGATGCGTCCGCTCACCCATTTGATCAAGGCATGCGGCCTTAGCAGTCAGGCCACCGCGATGCTGACTCCACAATTCGGTGCCTATGGGTGCCCGCCATCACGCGCACCGGTGGTGCTGCATGCCGGCTTCATGAATTACTTCGTCAAAGATGGCGGCTGGTATCCTAAGGGGGGCAGTCAGGTTATTGTGGCGCATCTGTTGGATGTCATTCAGACTCACGGCGGCAGCGTACGTACCGGAGTTACTGTTGATCAAATATTGGTAGAAAGTGGTCGTGTGAAAGGCGTCACCTTGGACACAGGTGAAACGTTACACGCTGATGTCGTGATCTCGAATGCGGATATCAAACGTACATATCTCGATATGATTGGTGTGGAGAATTTAAGCCGTGTCACAGCATGGCGGGCCAAAAACTTCCGTATGACTAAGCCCTTTATGAATGTTTATTTGGGTGTCGATATGGATCTCAAGCAGGATCTACCCGCAACCAATTTCTACTCTTGCCCGACATGGGATGAGTCCGACAAGCTGTTTAACGAGCTGGTCGAGAATCCGATGGCACGATCACGCGATGATTTTTTGAAAACTGCCATGCAGCGCGTTCCGGCTTTTGTGCATAGCCCAAACCTGACCGATCGTGACAACACCTTGCTCGCACCAAAAGGCTGCTCGCAAATCCAAATCATGGGTCCCGCGCCAGAGTTACCAGAGTTTTGGCGTGGTCCATCAGCAAGTCAGGGTCGCTATAGCAAAGAAGCCTACTATCGTGAGTTCAAGGAGCAGGTCGAAGAGTACATGATCCAACGTGCTGAGGATGTGATTCCTGGAATCAAAAATCATATCGTTTGGCGTGAAAGTGCAACCCCGCTGACGCAAGAGCGGTATACCTTGAGTACTGATGGTTCTTGCTATGGTATAGAGGCCAATGTTTGGCAGTTTGGTCCTTTCCGCCCTCGCGCGCGGACGGAAATCCGTGGCCTTTACTTAGCGGGTACCAGCACTGCATGGGGACCTGGTATAGAGGGGGCTTTCCTGAGTGGTATGCATGCTGCAGGTGCCGTACTGAATCGTGATTTAGACGCCGAAATTCATGCGGGTAAAGTGTACGTTGATAGCATGAATCTGACGCAGATAAGCAAAGATTGGGATGCTTTGAAATTATCGCGCTATCTGGGTGGTGATAATTCGACGCATGTAGAAGATGATATGGACGATGTTTAAAGGAATTGAATGCTGCCGTAGTTTAGATGTCAAAGAAACCAGCTGCAACTGACGACTGCTTCTATGAAACAAGTGAATAGCGTGGAAATAAAAAGGCCGGGAATATAAGACATCTATATTTCCCGGCCTTTTACTACGGCGCTTTACAGCGCCGCTGGACGACAGCAGGTATTAGCAGCTGTAGTACATTTCGAACTCAACTGGGTGAGTCGTAGTGTTCAGGCGACGCACTTCTTCCATTTTCAGGTCGATGTAAGCATCAAGCATTTCTTTGGTGAATACGCCGCCTTTCAGCAGGTAGTCATGGTCGGCTTTCAGAGCTTCCAGTGCCATTTCCAGTGAGTGAGCGACGGTAGGGATCAGCGCCTCTTCTTCTGGTGGCAGGTCGTACAGATTTTTGTCTGCAGCTGGGCCTGGGTGGATTTTGTTTTGGATACCGTCGAGGCCGGCCATCAACAGGGCAGCAAATGCCAAGTATGGGTTTGCTACTGGATCTGGGAAACGTGCTTCGATACGACGGCCTTTAGGGCTTGCAACGTAAGGAATACGAATCGACGCAGAACGGTTACGGGCTGAGTAAGCCAGCATGATCGGCGCTTCGTAGTGTGGAACCAGACGCTTGTAGCTGTTGGTCGATGGGTTGGTGATGGCGTTCAGTGAGCGCGCATGCTTGATGATACCACCGATAAACAGCAGAGCGGTTTCTGACAGGCCGGCATAGTCGTCGCCCGCAAAGGTGTTTTTGCCATCTTTGCTGATCGAGATATGAACGTGCATACCTGAACCGTTGTCACCAACCAGTGGCTTTGGCATAAACGTCGCAGTTTTGCCATGTTCATGTGCAACGTTCAAAACGGCGTATTTCAGCACTTGAACTTCGTCAGCTTTGCGTACGAGGGTGTTAAAGGTTACACCGATTTCTGATTGGCAAGATGCCACTTCATGGTGTTGTACTTCAACGCGGCCTTCGCCCAACATCGCTTCGATGGCTTCACACATTGCAACGCGCAGGTCTTGACCGCTGTCGACTGGAGGAACTGGGAAGTAGCCGCCTTTAACACGTGGACGATGGCCTGAGTTGCCGCCTTCGTAGGCTTTGTCAGTCGACCATGCTGCTTCTTCTGCGTAGATGGTGTGACGTGCACCTGACATGTCGATGTCAAATTTCACTTCATCAAATACGAAGAATTCTGGCTCAGGACCGAAGAATGCAGTATCACCAATACCGGTTGATTTCAGGTAGGCTTCAGCGCGGCGTGCGATTGAACGTGGGTCACGTTCGTAACCTTGCATGGTTGATGGCTCGATGACATCACAAGTCACAACAACGGTCGGTGCAGAGAAGAACGGGTCCATAAATGCAGTTTCTGCATCTGGCATCAGGATCATGTCAGAAGCTTCGATACCTTTCCAACCAGCGATTGACGAACCGTCAAACATTTTGCCGGTTTCAAAAGTGCTTTCATCCACGGTGTGTGCTGGAAAGCTAACATGCTGCTCTTTACCACGTGTATCGGTAAAACGGAAATCTACCCATTCCGCTTCGTTATCTTTAATCAGTTTGAGAACTTTGTTGCCCATGCTTGCAATGCTCCAGCGCTAGTAAAAACAATTTAAAAATCTGTGTGTAAAACGAAACCGCTTTCATCTGCTGCACTAAAATGTATCTAAGATACGGTCGTTAGCAGGATGAATTCAACGTAGCGATCATCCGTTCGATACAACGGTGAGTAGCTCTAAGCAAAGGATGTACCAGAAATCCCATCCGCGGATTCAAAGTTGCTGAAGTCCATAGCTATCAAGTGTCGCCTAGGCGTTAAGTATAACGCATGCCATTAACACGTAGATCGAAAAAGTATAGACAAAAATCAAATATCCGATCGACGCACCAATTTGACGCATCATCATGGTGCGCCGCAGCAAAGATGCACCAAAATGAATCATAAAAACAAACGCAACCTAAATAAAAGCCCGCTTTTAAAAGCAGGCCTAGGTATCGCTTCATCTTAGGCTGACGACGTCAGCCTAGAAGTCTTACTTGGCTGCGTAATGATTCGCCATTTTTTCCAGCGAAATCGGATTGATTTTGCTGGCGTTGCCGGCAGTACCAAATTGCTGGTAGCGCTCGACACAAATATCGCGCATCGCTTTGACAGTTTCGCCGAAGAATTTACGCGGATCAAACTCGGATGGATGTTCCGCCATAAAACGTCGCATCGCACCGGTAGAGGCCAGACGCAGGTCGGTATCAATGTTGACCTTACGCACGCCGTATTTAATGGCTTCAACGATCTGCTCGACAGGTACGCCGTAGGTTTCTTTGATGTCGCCGCCATATTGGTTGATGATTTGCAGCCAGTCTTGCGGGACAGAGCTGGAACCATGCATGACCAAATGGGTATTGGGGATTTTGGCGTGAATTTCTTTGATGCGGTCGATCGCCAGTATGTCGCCTGTTGGAGGACGGGTAAACTTATACGCACCATGGCTGGTGCCGATGGCAATCGCCAACGCGTCGACATTGGTGTCTGCCACAAACTGTGCCGCTTCGGCGACCGTGGTCAACAGTTGTGAGTGATCCAATACACCTTCAGCGCCAACGCCGTCTTCTTCACCGGCCATGCCGGTTTCTAGGCTACCCAGACAGCCGATCTCGCCTTCTACTGAGACACCGCATGCGTGAGCAATCTTGACGACTTCGCGGGTCACACCGACGTTATAGTCATAATCTTTAGGGGTCTTGCCGTCTGTGCCC
>JASLJP010000361.1 GCA_030152425.1 Aquirhabdus sp. | reverse complement strand
TAGACATCATTGCCATAACCGCCAGCCAAGATATCGTTGCCAGTACCGCCATCCAAGGTGTCGTTGCCCTTGCCGCCTTCAAGTGTGTTGACGCCGGAATTGCCCAAGATGACGTTGTTGAGATCGTTGCCGGTGCCGTTGATGTTAAACATACCCAGCAGGGTGAGTTTTTCGATATTGTCACCCAGCGTAAAGCTGACCAGCGAGCGCACGGTGTCGACGCCGCCGCTATCGGTATTGAGGTCTTTGACGAACAGATCGCGCGAGCCGTTGACATCGAGGCCGGGCAGCAGATTGGTGCCGTCGCTGGCGAAAATGATCTTGCCATCTGGGGCAAAGGCGGAGTAGCCGCTAAAGCCATTGCTCTGCAGGCCATCGACGCTGTTGCTGACCAATTGGATATGGCCGGTGATCAGGTCTTTAACAAAGATATCCGGATAGGCGTCGCTGTCGCCCGGCAGCAGATTATTGGCATAGCTGGCAAAGGCGATCTTGGTGCCATCGGCCGAGAAGGTCGGTGCAAAGATATAGCCATTCGGTTGCGTACCGTCATCTGCCTGACTGACCAAGGTCACAACCCCAGTGGCGATATCCTTGATAAACAGTTTTTGATAGCCGCTGAAGTTCTGCGCGACGAGGTTGCCCGACGAGCTGAGGAAGGCGATCTTACTGCCATCGGGTGAGAAGATCGGCGTATTGCTATCGCGGTTGCCCTGCACGCCGTTGACATCACTGCTGATCAAGGTGGTCACACCGGTGGTCAGGTCTTTTAAGAAAATGTCCATTTCATTGTTGGTATCGCCCGCCACCAGATTGGACGACAGGCTGGCAAAGGTCACCTTGGTGCCATCGGCCGAGATCGAAACACCCTGACTTAAGTCATTGCCTTTGACACCCGCGCTGCTACTGCTGACCAAAGTCAGCGCGCCGGTCTGCAGGTCTTTGACAAACACATCGGGCATGAGGTTGTTGTCACCTGCCACCAGATTATCGGCATAGCTGATAAACGCGACTTTATTGCCATCGGCAGAGATCGAGGCCGAGCCACTGTGGCCGTTACCCTGCACGCCGGCTGCCGTGGTACTGACCAAGGTCACGCCGCCGGTGGTGAGATTCTTCACGAAGACATCATTGGCGGCATTGCTATCCCCTGCGATGAGATTGTCCGAGGTACTGCTAAAGGCGACCTTGCTGCCATCGCTCGAAACAGTAGGATCAAAGCTATAGGCATCCCCCTGCTGACCCGCCGCATTGCTGCTGACCAAGGTGACGACACCGGTGTAATAGTCTTTGCTGTAGATATGCTGCGAGCCATTCGACGCGCTGGGGGTCAGATTGGTCGCTAGGCTGGTAAAGACGACGTTGCTGCCATTGGTCGCGGTAACCGGATCGTCGCTAGCACCCGTACCGGGATTCAAGCTAACGTCTCGGCTAAACAAGGTCACGATGCCGCTGTTGCTCTCTGACACGACATCACCGACATCATCGACGTAGTAGATATCATTGCCCGCGCCGCCTTTCAAGGTGTCTTTGCCCGAGCCGCCGTCCAAGATATTGTTGCCGTCATTGCCTTTCAACACGTTCCATTGATCATTGCCATAGGCATTGGTGTTGCCCGTGCCGGTCAGGGTCAGGTCTTCGACGTGGGCATTCATGCTATAGCTGGATGAGGACTCGATGGTGTCGTGTCCGCCGCCAGTCAGGCTCTTGACATAGATGTCGGCGACGCCGTTGTCATCGATCTGCAGGTTGGTCGCTGTCGTTGAAAAGACGACCTTGCTGCCATCGGCATTGATCGATGCCGAGAGGCTGGTGTTATTGCCCTGTATGCCGTGCGCTTCGGCACTGACCAGAGTCACTTCACCGGTAATGAGGTCTTTGACAAACACACTGCCCACGCTGTTGTCCGCGCCTGCGACCAGATTATCCGAGGCGCTGATAAAGACCAGCTTGGTACCATCGGCGGAGAACGCCGGTGCCACCGTATAGCCATTGCCCTGTACGCCCAAAGCACTGGTGGTGACCAGTGTGGTGACGCCGGTATTGAGGTCTTTGATATAGATGTCTGAGGTGAGGTTGTTGTCATTGCCGGTCAGTCGCGCAAAGCTGACAAACGCGACTTTGGTGCCATCCGGTGACCACACCGGCGTCTGGCTGCTGCTGTTCCCCTGTAGACCCGTGCTGTCGGTGCTGATCAAAGTGATCGCTCCGCTGACCAGATCCTTGACAAAAATATCGTCCGCACCGTTGGTGTCGCCGGTCGTGAGATTGGTCGCCAAACTGGTAAAGACGACCTTGGTCCCATCCGGTGAAAAAACGGGAGTAAAGCTAGCACCATCGTCTTGGGCATTGCTGGCGCTGGTACTCACGCGCGTGGTCACACCCGTGATCAGATCTTTGACGAAGATGTCTTGTTTGCCATTGGTATCGCCCGCCACCAAATTAGAGGCGTAGCTGCTGAATACGACCTTCGTGCCATCAGCGGAAAACGAGCCCATATCGCTCACGTTATTGGCCTGTGATCCGGCGCTGCTGGTGCTCACGAGGGTCACGACGTTGGTGATCAGGTCTTTGACAAAGATATCCTGAAAACCATTGGCGTCGCCTGTAACCAGATTGGTCGAGGTACTGGTAAAGATGACTTTGGTGCCATCGGCGGAGAATGACGCATTGAGGCTGTCGCCATTGCCCACCACACCATTGACATCGCGGCTCACCAAGTATGACGCACTGCCGTTGGGGTCGGTGACAAAGATGTCCATTTTGCCATTGGTGTCGCCGCCGTCCAGATTGGTGGCGTAGCTGCTGTAGACGATCTTGGTGCCATCGGTGGAAAATTTTGGATTGATGCTGAAGTTATCGGCCTCTTCAGCCTCGCTACCGGTACTGACACGGATCAGTACGCCCGCGTTTTGCGACTCGGTGATGATATCGGTCGGGTCATTGATGATATAGAGATCGTCCCCTGCCCCGCCCATCAGGATGTCCCCATCGGCGAAACTGGTCAGGGTGTCATTGCCGGGAGTGCCTGTGTAAATAGCCATGATAAATGTCCTTTATTTCTTTATAAAAATAGGGGTGGGGGTGCTATTTTTTTAGCCTGCAAAGCACCTTCAGATAATGATAAGGATAACCATTCGTACGACATCAAGAAAGCAAAATTTGATCATTTATTAATCTTTTTTCTGCTATAGACCCACTGTTTTTTGTTTTTATTCGTCAACTTGAACTTTGCTGTTCACTCTTATTCATCGCTGTAAAAAATTAAGGCGGATCCGGCATGTCATGCCGGATCCGCCTTGGGAGAACAAACGGGTGTTACGCGGTGTTAGACCACATTGATCTGCGCAAAGGTCAGATCGGGATGGCTGCTGGTGCCCAAAGTCGCAAGCAGCACCGAACCGCCTGCGCCTGAACCGTCGGCATCGTAGTACAGATTGCCGGTGGTGCTGTTATACACCAGACGGTCGTCTGCATCCTGACCGCTGGTCAGACCTGCACCCGCAGTAAATGCCGTGCTGTTCAATGCACCTACGGCACCAGCTTGATCGTAGATCAGATGATTCAGGCTCAGACTATCGTCTGCACCAAAGTCAGTGATGGTGTCATGGTTGGTGGTGCTGCTTGGGGCATTGTTAAAGACAAAGGTGTCGCTGCCGCCACCGCCAGTCAGCTCATTGTTACCGGTATTGCCGCTGATGACGTTGTCCAGTGCATTACCAGTGCCTTTGATATCCAGATGGCCGGTCAGCACCAGATTTTCGACATTGGCGCCCAAGGTGTAGTTCGACGCAGCACGCGCAGTGTCCGTGCCAGCACCGACAGCCTCGATGATCACATCCGAGGTGCTAACGATATAAACATCGTTGCCGGTACCGCCGATCAGGGTGTCGTTGCCTGCACCGCCGTTCAAGGTATCGTTACCGATGCCGCTGGTGAGGATGTTTTTACCATCGTTACCCAGCAGGAAGTTATCGGCACTGTTACCGCCACCATTGATGTTGGCAAAGCCGGTCAGGTTGACGTTTTCCAGATTATCGCCATCGGTCAGCGAGAACGAGGTATTGACCAGCACGGTATCGATGCCTGCATTCGAGCCTTCGACGATGGTGTCTTCACCATCTACGAGGTAGTAGGTATCGTTGCCTGTGCCACCGACCAGCGTGTCGGCACCGAGGCCACCGTTCAAAGTGTCGTTACCGGCTAGGCCGTTCAGCACGTTGTTGCCGTCATTGCCGCTGATGATGTTGTTTTGGATATTACCAGTACCGGTCAGGTTTGCAGTGCCTTGCAGCAGCAGGTTCTCCATATTGTCACGCAGGGTGAAATTGGAGCTGGCAATCGCGGTGTCATTGCCACCATGCACGCCTTCGACGATGCGATCCGAGGTGCTGACATAGTAGGTGTCATTCCCGAGACCACCGACCAAGGTGTCATTGCCGGTGCCGCCGTTCAGGATATTGTCGCCGCCGTTACCGGTGATGACGTTCTTGAGATTATTCCCAGTACCGTTCAGGTTGCCCGAACCGGTCAGGATCAGGTTTTCCACATTGCCGGTCAGCGTATAGCTGATCGACGACTCGACGGTATCGGTGCCATAGCCGTTGTACTCGGTCACGACCGTGCCGGTGCCAACGATGTACAGGTCATCGCCTTGCCCCCCTTTCAGCGTGTCATTGCCGGTACCGCCGTTTAAGGTGTCGTTACCCGCATCGCCATTTAGGCTGTTGTTGCCGGAGTTGCCGAGGATCAGGTTATTCAGTTCATTGCCCTTACCATTGCTATTGGCGGTGCCCGTCAGGGTCAGGTTTTCAAGGTTGGCACCCAGTGTGTAGGTGCTGCTGGCCTTGACCGTATCGGTGCCGGCATTGACGGCTTCGACGATCACATCGGAGGTATTGGCGACATAGGTATCATCACCCAGACCGCCGATCAGGGTATCGCTACCCGCGCCGCCGTTCAGGATATTGTTGCCGCCATTACCCGTGATGGTATTGGCGAGGGCATTCCCGGTACCGCTCAGATTGCCAGTGCCCGCCAAGATCAGGTTTTCGACATTGGCACCCAAGGTATAATTTGAGTGCGCCGCGATGGCGGTGTCATTGCCTTGACCCACACCTTCGACGATCGCATCGTTGGTGCTGACATAGTAGAGGTCATCGCCAGCGCCGCCGACCAGCGTATCGTTGTCTCCGGCACCATCCAAGGTGTCGCTGCCTGCGCCGCCAGTCAGTACGTTTTTGCCCGAGTTACCGGTCAGATAGACACCTGAGTCGCCGCCCGTGCCGTTGATATTGCCCGTGCCAGTCAGGGTTAGGTTTTCGACATTGGCACCGATCACATAGCTGACCGAGGAGCGGACACTGTCCGTACCCTCTCCCGCCGCTTCGGTGATCACGGTGCTGGCGTCGCTGACCACATACTGGTCATCGCCTGCGCCACCACTCAGACTATCCGTGCCTGCACCACCATCCAAGGTGTCGTTGCCACCGCCGCCGACCAGCACGTTGCTGCCCGCATTACCGGTGATTTTATTGTTGTCGCCATTCCCTGTACCCGACAGATTGAGGCTGCCAGTCAGGATCAAGTTATCGACATTGGCACCCAAGGTGTAGTCGGTGGTGGCCGAGATCGCGGTGTCGGTGCCTTGACCGGTGATCTCAACAATCACGTCGCCTGCACTGACCAGATAAGTGTCATTGCCTGTACCGCCAACCAGCGTATCGGTGCCGCCTAGGCCACCGTCCAGCGTGTCATTGCCTGCACCGCCGGTCAGCAGGTTATTCCCGGTGTTACCGACGATCACATTGTTGTTGGAGTTACCCGTACCGCTAAAGCCGCCTGTGCCGGTCAGAGTCAGGTTTTCGACATTGGCGCCGAGGGTGTAGGCAGAGTTTGCATAGGCGATGTCAGTGCCTGCACCGACCGCCTCGATGATCTTGTCCGAGGTGCCGACATAGTAGGTGTCGTTGCCGATGCCACCGATCAAGGTGTCATTGCCTGCGCCACCATCCAGGGTGTCATTGCCTCCTGCACCCGTCAGGATGTTTTTGCCACTGTTACCGACGATGAGGTTGCCATCGGTGTTACCGGTGGCATTGATATCGCCTGTGCCGGTCAGGGTCAGATTTTCGACATTGGCGGTCAGGGTGAAGTCCACCGAGCTGAGTACGGTGTCGTTGCCTTCACCGGCGTTTTCTTGCACCACAGTGCCGGTGCTGCTGACCACGAAGGTGTCGTCGCCGATACCGCCGATCAGGGTGTCTACCCCGCCTGCGCCACCATTCAAGGTGTCATTGCCTGAGCCACCGGTCAGGATGTTATTGCCGACGTTACCCAGCAGGCTATTGCCGTTGTTGTTACCGGTGGCATTGATATCGCCTGTGCCGACCAGTTCCAGATTTTCGATGTTGGCAGTGAGGCTATAGCTGGCTGAGGATTTGACAGTATCGTTGCTCCCTTCGCCGGCCGCTTCCGTCACGACCGTGCTGGAGTTGCTGACCAGATACAGATCATCGCCTGCACCACCGACCAAGGTATCGGTACCGCCTGCGCCACCATCCAAGGTGTCATTGCCTGCGCCGCCAGTCAGCAGATTGCTGCCGCTATTGCCCAAGATCACGTTATTCAATTCATTGCCGGTGCCGTTGATATCGGCCGTGCCGGTCAGGGTCAGATTTTCAATACTGCTGCCGATGGTATAGCTCACCGAGGCCTGTACCGTATCCAGTCCACCACCATCGGTGACCAGCTCTTTGGAGATCAGGTCACGCACACCGTTGGTATCACCGGCTGTGAGGTTGGTAGCATCGGTGGAGAAGATAATATGGCTATCGTCAGGCGAGAAGATCGGATTGCCGCTCCAGCCATTGGACTGGCCGCCTGAGCTGTCATTGCTGATCAGGGTCACTTCACCGGTCAGCAGGTTCTTGACGAACACATCGACTTGGCCATTGGTATCGCCGGGCACCAGATTGGTCGCAGCGCTGGCAAATACGATCTTGGTGCCGTCATGCGAGAATGATGGGGTCAAGATCGCCGCATCGGCTTGGTTACCCAAGGAGTCACTGCTGACCAAGGTGGTCACACCAGTGGTCAAATTCTTCACATACAGGCTGAGCTGACCGTTGGTAGCGCCGGGAACCAGATTGGTCGAGGCGCTAAGGAAGGCGATTTGGTTCGCATCATCAGAGAATATCGGCCGACTGCTGGCTTGGTTACCCTGCGCGATCAAGGTGCTCGTGCTGACCAACTGGATGGAACCTAGCAGGAAATCAACCACATAGATATCTTGCACGCCATTAGTATCCGAACCAGGGATCGGCAGTAAACCCAACAGATTGGTGGCGGTACTGGCAAAGGCGACTTTGTTACCGTCCAGCGAAATCACCGGATCGAAACTCCCCCCATTCGGGGTGATCGCAAGGCTACCCGACAGCACCAGACTCAGTAAC
>JASLJP010000128.1 GCA_030152425.1 Aquirhabdus sp. | reverse complement strand
GTTAAATATGTCTGTTTTTAGCCTATGCCTATACTATTTGGCAAAACTCATCTTGCCCATGATCGGCATCAGCAGCGGCTCGGCTCCGGCGGCGCGAATCTCCTCGATCATGCCGGGCAGATCCACACCCGGAATCAGATCTGGCGTGTCTTCGATTGGGGTCATCATGCTGTCCCAGTGGCATGGCACCACCCAGCGCGGCTTGAGCAAACTCACCACCTCGGCGACATAGTTGGGTCGATACTGGCGGCCGACCGCACACAGGCAGACCACATCGACCTGCTGGCCGACCAGCTCGGCGGGGATATAGTCGGCAGAGTCGATATGGATGATACGCAGGCTACCGGTATCGACGATCCAGTTCAGCACCAGCCCATGTTTGAGGTCGGTCATCCGCGCTGGCCATGGCGGCGGCGCGGTGATGTCGCCGGGGATCGGCACGCGGCCAAACACCAGCCCATGGCGCGACGGCAGCCCGCGGATCGTCCATGTGCCACTGGCGATGTCTTCCCGCCCTGCGGTCTCGACCAGTTGGCGCTCGGGCAGACCCGCAGCACGGCCGACCATACACACCGCGCGCGAGCCGATCAGGCGGGCGCCGGTCTGCTGGCAGAGCGCCGGACTGTCGAGAATATGGTCGTAGTGGGCATGGCCGACCAGCACATCATCGGCCACAGGAATCAGGCGCTGGATCTTGGCCTCGTCGGGGATCAGATGTTTGGTCAGCAGGGTGCGGATATTGGTGCGGGTGACATAGGGGTCGAGTACCAGCGTACGGTCTGTACTTTGGATGACGAAACCTGCCGTGCCGAGATAAGTAAACTCAATGCGCGCACCGTCTGCCGCGCCATGATGCGCCTCGGGGGCATACCATGCCGGGTCGGGCTGTTTGAGTCCGACGATCTTTTTCCACAGTGCCATCGCAGCGTTCCCTTGCTTAAACGTGTCCGATTATAGGCTGCTCTTGATGACAAAAGCAGCGTGACGTCGACCTGCACGCTGCTTTTTATTGCTGCGCTGCTCCCCGATCAGTGCCCCATGCCGCCTGCGGCACCAAACGGCGGTTTGGTCAGCCAGATCACGCCGATAAGGCTGATAAACACGATCGAACACAGCCAGAACACTTCACTGGTGGCCATCATGGTGCTCTGCTGGGCGATCATGGCTTGGATCTGGGCGTAGGCCGCATCGTGGCTCATGCCAGCCGCCTGTAGCTGCCCCGCATAGTCAATGGTGGCCTGACTGGTACTAGAGACATTTTCTCCTAGCCGGATCTGGTGCGCCTTGGAGCGGTGATCGACGATCATCACCACCAGCGCGGTGCCAAAGCTACCGGACAGCGTGCGGAAGAAATTGGCCAGTCCCGAGGCGTCCGCCATATGCTGCGGCTTAATGCCCGACACGATGATGGTGTTGATCGGGATAAAGAAACAGGCGATGGCGACGCCCTGCAGGATACGCGGTGGTAGTAGGTGGGAGAACGGCGTCTCGAGGTTAAAGGTCGAGAACCAATACGCGGTCGAGGCAAAGACGATAAAGGAAACACTGGCGAGGATGCGCAGATCGACCTTGTTGATGTTCTTGCCAACGATGGGTGAGCACAGCAAAGCCAAAATGCCCACGGGTGCGACGGCAAGCCCCGCCCAGGTCGGCGTGTAGTTCATCACCGTCTGCAGCCACAGTGGAAACATGACGTTCATGGCAAAGAACGTCATATAGCCCAGCGCCATCGCAATCACGCCATAGCGGAAGTTGGGCGTCGCCAGCAGCTTGAGGTTCACGATCGGGTGATCCTCGGTCAGCTCCCACGCCACCAAAAAAGTCAGCGAGATTACCGCCGTGATGCACAGCCCCAGGATCAGGTGCGAGCTAAACCAGTCGAGGTCGTTGCCATTATCCAGCATCAACTGCAGGCTACCGACCCCCATGACCAGCAGGATCAGTCCGATCACATCGATGGGCAGTTTTTGGGTCGGTGTTTCCTTGTTTTTCAGATAGGTATAGCTGACAAAGGCCGCCATCAGGCCGATGGGGACGTTGATATAAAAGATCCACGGCCACGACATATTGTCGGTGATATAGCCGCCGAGCAAGGGGCCAAAGATCGGCGCGACCACCACGGTCATTGCCCACAGTGCCATGGCGATGCCACGCCGATGCGGTGGATAGTTGGCCAGCAGCAGGGTCTGCGACAGCGGCACCATCGGCCCCGACACCAAACCCTGCAGGAAGCGAAACGCCACCAAGGTCGGCAGACTGTCGGCCAGCCCGCACAGCGCCGAGGTGAGGGTAAACAGGATGACCGAGGTGACAAAGACCCGCACCTCACCAAAGCGTTTGGCGATCCAGCCGGTCATCGGCACCGCGATCGCGGCGGCCAGACCATAGGACGAGATGACCCATGTGCCTTGATTGGCACTGACGGCGAGATTGCCCGCGATGGTGGGCACCGCGACATTGGCAATGGCGGTGTCCAGCACCTCCATAAAGGTGGCGATGGCGACGGCGATGGTGAGCAGCACCAACGCCATCCCACGCAAATACTGCGGCTCTGCGGCTGGAACCGCGGCGGCGCTCATTACGCGGCCCCTGCTGCTTCACGCGCGATGATGCCGGCTGCCGCAGCCTCGGCGGCTTTAAGCTGGGCATCAAACACCGGGGTCTTGGTCGGTGAATTGGCCAGTGGCAGCGAAGTCAGCACCGAGCCGCTACGGTCATGGGTGTCGATGTCGATTAGAGTCGACATGCCGACGCGCAGCGGATATTTGGCCAGATCGTTGGGGTCAAGCGCGATACGCACCGGCACACGCTGCACGACTTTGATCCAGTTACCGACCGCGTTTTGCGCAGGCAGCAGGGAGAAGGCACTGCCTGTCCCCGCCGCGATACCCGCGACCTTGCCGTGATAGTCGATCTTACTGCCGTAGATGTCGGCAGTGACTTTGACCGGCTGGCCGATGCGCACGTTTTTAAGCTGTACTTCTTTGATATTGGCATCGACCCACACCGAATTGAGCGGCACGATGGCCATCAGATTGGTGCCCGAGGTCACGCGCTGGCCGATCTGCACCGAGCGGCGCGCGACGATACCGTCGATGGGCGATGGGATGGTATTGCGCTGCTGAGTCAGGAAAGCCTGTACAAACTCAGCCCGCGCCTGCAGCACGGCGGGATGCAGCGCCAGCGTTGTACCCTCGACTGCGGCACGCGAGGATTGGAGCTGTTTCTGGGCGACGGTCAGGGCGGCACGTGCACTGTCTACAGCGGCACGGGCATGGGCGAGGTCTTCGCTGGACAGCGCATCGGTGCCTGCCACGATACTGCGGCGTTTCAGATCACCCTCGGCACGAGTCAGCTCGGTCTGGCGCTGGGCGACGATGGCACTGGACTCATCGCTCGTGCGGTACTGCTGGCGAATCTGGCGCACGGTATTGGCCAGTTTGGCCTCACTGCTGGCTAGACCGACGGCGCTATCCGCGCCATCCAGCGTGATCAGCGCTTCACCGGCTTTGACGTGCTGGGTGTCGTCGGCACCGAGGCCGACTACTGTGCCGCCGACTTGGGCATTGATATAGACCACATTGCCGTTGACGTAGGCGTCATCGGTGCCTTCGTGGTAGCGCTTGACCAAAAAATAGTACAGCAGATACAGCACGATCACCGTGATAAAGATGCTGGCGATGATCAGCAAGACGCGTTTGCGCTTGCCGCCATTGGGATTGCCAGTGGTCTCGGTGCTGGCCTCGGGGGTCTGTGCTGCGGGTTCTGTCGCTTGCGCGTTGCTTGGTTCAGCCATGATTTACTCCAGAATTTTTAAGTCCAGCATCAGTGGGTTGTGCTGGGTGTCGGGGTGCTGGCCTGCAGCACAGGCGCCTGATAGCCACCGCCCAATGCTTTGATCAAATCGATATGTGCCAGTAGCGCACGGCCACGGCGGGCGAGGTCTTGGTCGTCCAGACTGGCTTTTTGCAGTTGTGCCTGTACGGTATTGCGGCCATCGGAGAGTCCGGCCTTATACAGCTTTTGCGCATTGTCCAGCGCGTGCTGACGTGCCGCGATCTGGGCGGCCAGCGGTGCGGCTTCGTCGCCAGCACCTTGCACCCGTAGCGCGGCGTCGTTGATCTCACCGATGGCGTGCTGCACGGCCTGGTTGTACTGGGCGGTGGCCAGTTCAACCTCGGCACGGTTGCTGTTCAGCCCCGCGCGCAGGCGGCCAGCCTCAAACAAGGGCAGATGGATCGCCGGGCTGACGCCTGCTTGGATGCTGGAGGTCTCAAACAGCTTGGATAGCTGCAGGGTAGACAGACCGAGCACCGCAGAGAGATTGATATCGGGATAGAACGCCGCACGTGCCGACTCGACGTTGCTCAGCGAGGCCTGTACCCGATCGCGCGCAGCGGCGATATCGGCACGCCGCGAGATCAGATCCAGCGCCAGACGATCCGGCACACCATCTGTGAGCTGTGGCAGAGGCTTGGCCGCAAGCGGTGGGAAATCTGCGCCACTGGCGACCAGAGACTTCAGTGCGGCCAGTGCTTGGGCGCGCTGCGCTTTGAGCTGCACCAAGGTCTGCTGCGGCAATGCAGCATTGGCGCGCAGCGGAGACAGTGCCGTGCCTGACGACAGACCGGCCTTGACCAGCTTGAGCTCGATATCGACCAGATGCTGCTGATCGCGCGCGATTTGCTGCTGCAGGGTGATGCGCTGGTTGAGTACCTGCCATTGGAAGTATTGGCTCGCCACGGCGGCGGACAGCGACGCGGCAGCGCCAGTCAGCTCGGCGCGACTGGCCGCTTCACGACCCAGTGCGGCTTGCAGTGCCTGCTTGTTGCGCCCCCAGAAATCAAAATCGTAAGAGAAATTAAGCGACGGCT
>JASLJP010000114.1 GCA_030152425.1 Aquirhabdus sp. | reverse complement strand
AACCCCATGCGCCGATAGACGCCCTTAAGGGCTACGCGCGGTCAATCACGCGAGCGATGCCTCGATCCAGTTGGCAAACTCACTGGCCAGATGCCACTGATGACCGTTGACCATGCTTTGCAGCATCAAACCGGGGAACTCGACGATCAGGCGGATGCGAAAGCCGCTGCCTTCATTGCGCAGTTGGTGACGCACTCCGCCAATGACCAGCCCGTTTTTAAGCCGCGCTGCGCCTGAGATGCGCAGCGGAAAATCCGGATCGAGCGGCGCACGCAGCCCCTCCTGATCGGCAAGATTCATACAGAAGCGCGATGCCAGCGGAAAGCCGCCCGTGGTCTCAACCACCTGCATGGTGCCTTTGGCATCGGTATGCAGCAGGTAATGATCTGGGGTCGCGCCGAGCATGGCGCGATCATCATTGGCACGGCTGCGGGCTTCATACCATGCCACAAACTGCTCGGCACTGCCCTGATCAGACAGCAGCTCGATCACACAAAACCGCCGCCCACCGCGCGACAACCGCGCCAGCAATCCCGTTCCGGCATCCGACAGTGCAATTTCTCGGCGCAGCACATGCAGCAACCCGTCAGCGCCCAGCTCCGCCTTGCGCGCCAGCAATTGCTGATGCAGCATGGCGAGTTCGGTACTTTCGGGTTTGACCCCAAGCTTTTTCAGCACGGCCAACGCCCGGCGTTGCTCCCAAGCCAGCACGTCGCGCCGTGGCACTTCCTTCCCGTTGATAAAGGTCTGTATAGTCGCAGTCATGTTGCAGTCTCCGGTCTAGTAATTGGCAACAATAGCAACTATAGTTGCTTTAAATTATTCCGTAAATCAGTTTAGGAACTTTTCGATGAATGGCAAAACCGACGATCAGGCGCCGGCGCTCGGCAAAAGCCGTCGCCATGGCGGGCGGGCGGCTGAAGTGGTCGCGGCGGTACACACCGCTACTCTCGCCCTGCTGGCAGAGGTGGGCTATCAACGCATGGAGATTCCGACCATCGCCGCGCGGGCGGCGGTCAATAAGACCAGCATCTATCGCCGCTGGCCGAGCAAGGCTGAGCTGGTCATGGATGTCGCGCTGACCCATCTGCGTGCCGAGGTACCCCTCCCCGACACAGGCCGCCTGCACGGTGATCTGTCGGCACTGCTGCAGACCATCGCGGCTGCGTTGGCCACGCCATTTGCCAGCGGCCTGCTGCGCGCTTTTATCAGCAGTGAGCTGGATGCCGGTGTGGCAGAGGCACGAGCCCTGTTTTGGCATGAGCGCTTTCGCATCAGTGGCGAGGTGCTGACACGCGCCATCGCGCGCGGCGAGCTACCGGCAACCTGTGACACCCGCCTGATGCTGGAGATGGCGGCAGCGCCGTTGTTTTTTCGGGCATTGGCGACGGGCGAGCCCATCACGGAGAGCGAGATCGCGGCGATCGCCACGCGCGTAATCGCGGCGTTTCAGGTTGCGTGACGCGTATCGACGGTAAAACAGCATGCCCACATCCCGTGGGCTTTTTTATGGCCTACGCACCACCCCAAACTGCGAAGCGGTAGACATAGCCTACATAAACCCCATATTGCTTACAAAGCAAGCACATAACAAAAACCCGACATTGCTATCCTTTTACCATCGACTGACAATTATGGGCATTAATTGCCATTTATGCGTCACCGTTATCATTTTTTAACACTGCCGCTAGCAATGACGATGTTCGGATAGCGCAATCCTCATGCATAGCGCAATACACGCTTCAATAGAAAATGGATAAGACTAGATGGATACTCAAACCGCGCTTTCGACAAACACACTGACCCCGTCCGATCAGTATGGATGGTACTCTGTCATCAGGAACACTCTGCCGCTCATCGTGTTCTGTAGTTTACTGCCCTATCTGGCGGACTGGTCGTACTGGGCCGCATGGGCTTGCTGCCCACTGATCGGGTTATTGATCTATCGTCTCTCGCTGGTGATGCACGACTGCGGCCATCAAAGCCTGTTCGTCGACCCTCAGCTCAACCAGCGGGTCGGTTTACTGCTGAGTGCGCTGATCGGCGTCGACTTTAAAGCCTATGTCGCTGAACACCAATTGCATCATCAGAACTACGGCACCCCGAATGACCCACAAGGCTTTAACTATCTGGGCATCAATAAAATGGGCCCTGTCGCGCTAAGACTGCATTTTATCAAAGGCCTGCTGGGCTTTAACCTCGTCCACACCCTGCACGAAACGGTCATCGCCCCCAAAAACCTGCGACGACAGATTGCCAGCGGTGAGATCGTGATCGTCATTTTAGCGCAGGTCACGCTCCTGATCGCGGTCACCGATATGGGACGTCATCTCACTTTGGCTCTGATTCCCGTCGTGTCTGCCGTCACCTTTGGCCTGTTCCTCAGCCAGCTGCGCAGCATGACCGAGCATGGTGCCTACGGCGACATCCGCGAAGTGGGCAATGTGCGCACCCATACGGCGTCGTTTTTGTCACAGCTTTTTTTACATGATATGAACGTCAACTATCATATCGAGCACCATCTCTACCCCGACTATCCCAGCATCTATCTGCCCGAAATCCACCAGCTCACGACAGGCGATGACACGGTGCCGGACAATATGCAAGATCTGGTCACTTCGCACACGTCGATGTTCAGTACCCTGAGCAGTATCATCGCGGCTGCACACGGCAAAGCCGGCTAAAGCGCGCCGAGCGCCCAGACAGCACAAAGCCCACATCTGTGGGCTTTGTTTTGAGCGGAACGATTTATGCTTAGCGGGTGATGCCGCGATCCGAGCGTACCAGTGAGTCGATCAGCAGTTGCACTTCAGGACAGGTCGGCAGGATCTCCTGCGTCAGGCGGTCAATGGCCTGCTCTTTGGTCAGGCCTTGGCGGAACACGACTTTAAAGCCCTGTTTCAGCGAGGTGATGGTGTCGGATGACCATCCGCGACGACGCATGCCTTCAAAGTTCATGCCGTGCGCCTTGGCCGGATTGCCGGACACCATGACATAGGCAGGGACGTCTTTTAGGATCAGGCTTGCGCCACCGACCATAGAATAAGAGTCCAAACGGCAGAATTGGTGGATACCGGAGTTACCACCGACGATGACGGTATCGCCGATGCGCACATGACCGGCGATGCCGACGTTGTTGGCGAATATACAGTTGTTGCCGATCACCACATCATGCGCGACATGGGTATTGACCATCAGCAGGTTGTTGTTGCCGATCTTGGTGATGCTTTCGTCTTGGGTGGTGCCCCGGTGGATGGTGCACGACTCGCGGATGACATTGTCATCACCGATCTCGCACCAGGTTTCTTCACCGCGAAATTTCAGATCTTGGCAGTCTTCGCCGATGGTGGCGAACTGATAAATGCGGTTACGCGCACCGATGCGTGTCCAGCGGCTGATCACCACGTGCGGGCCAATGACGCACTCTGCGCCAATGCTGACCTGCGGACCGATGATGCTGTATGGCCCGATACTGACCGTGGGGTCGATCTGGGCGGTGGCATCAATGATCGCCGTTGGATGGATAAACGGATGTGTCGATGAATCAAATTGCATCAGAGTCGTCGCCTGATTCGCCCCGCGTGCGCGGTTTTGCGCCCAAGCTTGTGGCTGATCGGATGAGTGACCGGATGCAAGACTCATTTGACTATCTCCATATGTTGCTCAACCACCATGATTTCGGCAGTTGCAGCGAGTTCAGTGCCCACATGTGCTTGGCAGGAAAACTTATAAATGCTTTGTTTATTGGTCAAAAATTTGGCCGTCAGAGTCAGTGTATCACCTGGCACGACGCGACGCTTAAAGCGCAGCTTGTCTACCCCGGCAAACAGGTACATATAGCCATCTGCAGGACGTTTGCCATAGGTGATGAAACCCAGCACACCAGAGACCTGTGCCATCGCTTCCAGAATCAACACCCCCGGCATGATCGGCGCTTCAGGGAAATGCCCCTGAAAGAACTCTTCATTGACGGTGACATTTTTGATCGCGACGATAGACTCGCCCGGGATGACCGAAATAATACGGTCCACCATGAGAAACGGGTAGCGTTGGGGTAAATATTCGCGAATTTCTTCGACATACATCGGCATTTTGACGGCTGGAAGTACACTCATAAAAACAAACTTCTGTGTGGTGTCTAGTGAAAGTGCAGCATCTTACACCGATCAAAGGCGCATACGCTCTGGCGAAACTGATCAAAACTTCCGATCAAGTGCCCTGAGCAGCGCTGCCTAAAATCGGGTGGCGTATGCAGGCAAAAATCAGTAGGACTTGAGTTGAGTAAGTTGCAAGCGGCTATTATTTCTATCATTCCTGCGCTTGCGGGATTGCCAAGGCTCAAGATGTAACTATTGATTACCGAGCTGTAATTCTAACCTTTCTAGCGCCAGTTGCAAGTCTTTGATTTGCGCTGTCATCTTGCCCAGCTGTTTGACTCGCACTGCGCTCTTGCGCCAGTCGCTGGTTTTTTCAAACGCAGAACCGGAAGAATAGCTGCCCGACTCCTTGATATCGGCGGTGATCATGCTCATGCCGGTGACATGAACCCGATCGGTGATGGACAAATGACCGGCGATGCCGACCATGCCCGCGATGACACAATGGCTGCCGATCGTGCTGCTGCCCGCGACGCCACTGCCCGCTGCGATGGCGGTGTGATCGCCGATCTGCACGTTATGGCCGATCTGCACTTGGTTGTCGATGATCACGCCATTGCCGATCACCGTGTCATCCAGTGCACCGCGGTCAACCGTGGTACTGGCGCCGATCCGCACATCTTCGCCGATGGTCACGCCACCGAGCTGTACGATCCGGTTCCAGTGGCCACCGGCCATGGCAAAACCAAAACCCTCGGCACCGATCACGGCGTTGGCATGGATACGCGTACGCGCACCGATCTTGCAGCCGTGATGAATCGCGACGCCATGGCCGATCCACGCGCCCGCACCGATCTGACTGCCACGCCCCACATGCGCTGCAGAAATCAGGATCGCGCCGTCGCCGATGATCGCGTCATCTTCGATGACCACATAGGGGCCGATCGAGACATTGGCACCGATCTGCGCCGTCGCCGCGATGACCGCAGTCGCATGGATGCCCTGCTCGACTTCGGCAAACGGATCAAACAGATGGCTGAGTGTGGCAAAGGCAAAATACGGATCGGCGACGATGATCGCCGCACCGGCAAAGCCATCGCGCTCTTCGGCGGTGATGAGCATGGCGCCGGCTGCAGTGGTCTGCAGTTGTGGTTTATAGGCGGGATTGGCCAGAAAGCTGAGCTGGCTGGCACCGGCATTGACCATGGAGGCCAGACCGGTGATGACCATCTCGGCGTCGCCGTCAACGCGTACTGGCTCGGGCAGTGTTTTACCACCCGCAGTCATGCGCTGATTGAGCTGCTCGGCAATCTCGCGCAGGGTCAGCGTGAGCACTTATTTGCCTGCGTTGAGGCGGTCAGTGATTTTCTTGGTCAGGTCAGCAGCCGGTGAGGTCCAGATGACGTATTTTTTCTCGATGATGATGTCGTAGTTACCTTCTTTACGCAGGTCTTCGATGATGGCTTCGAGTTTCGGCATCAGGGTTTTCAGCATGTTGGTTTGCGCTTCTTCGATGCGCTTTTGCACACCTTCAGCGGTGCTGTTGTAGTCATTCAGTTTGGACTGGGCTTGAGCGGCCAATGCTTGCTTGTCTTTTTCGCTCATGACCGAACCGTTTTTGGTGAATTTGTCTTGCAGCGCATTGATTTCGTTGCGCAGCGACTCCAAACGGGTGCGTTGTGGCGACAGGGTGGTGTTCAGCCCTTCGATGGTTTGCTTGGCGATGTTGGATGCCAGTACGGCAGCTTGTGAGTCTGCAACGGCCACGTTGTTGGCATAGGCAGGTGCCAGAGCCAGTGCAGCGACTAAACCGAAACCTGTGATAAGTGAGCGCATTATGTATCTCCTTGAAAAAACGCTTGTTAAAAAATTTAAACCACAATGACAGCAAAAAAAGTGCCGCGTCGCCGCGGCGGGGTATGTCCGCTTAGAACACCCGACCAATGGCAAACTGGAAGCGTTCCAGTTGATCGCCTTTTTTGGTACCGAGTGGCTGAGCATAGCTGATCGCAATAGGGCCGATCATGGTGATCCAGGTCAGGCCAAAGCCTGCGCTGTATCTAAAGTTATCGGCACTGAACTTGTAGTTGGTCGTGGTCGACGCATCGACTTTACCGGTGCTAAACACCTGACCGCCCTCCAAGAACAACACCGGACGCACTTGGCTCGCCCAGTCGCCCGCATAGGGAATCGGCAGCACCAGCTCCAGACCGCCAGTGACCATGCCGTTACCACCCGTAGGTTCCGGATCTGGATCGCGGTTGGTGGCGCTATAGCCGATACCGTCACTGCGTGGGCCTAAGGTGTAGTCTTTAAAGCCGCGTACCGAGCCATAGCCACCGGCATAGAAGTTCTTATAGAACGGCAGATCATGACCGTAGCCCAGCTTGGTGTAGGCGCGCAGCACAAAGCCTTCGAGGAACTTGGTCGGCAGCGGGAAGAACGCCTGCCCGGTATAGGACAGACGTTGATACTGCAGATCACTGCCCGGCAGCGTGGTGTCGAGCGAAATCTGGCTGGACTGACCTTTGGTGGCCAGTACCGGACGGTTCAGCGTGTTATACGCCCATGACAGGTTCAGGTTATAGGTCAGGAATTTTTCGTTGTAGATCGGGTTTTTCGGATCACCGGATTTATTGCTGGCACCTTGAGCCAGCAGGTAGTCCTGCGCCACGTGGGAGACAAACTGAGTGGTGGTGATCTCGGTGCTGTCGACGTTTAAGGTCGCGCTGACGCTCTTGGTCTCGTCCACCGGATAACCGAAGGTCATCGAACCGCCTTCGGAGTTGGTGTAGTAGCGCTGTACGTTCAACGAGGGATCGATCTTGGTTTCACGCATGTAGAAGTTAAAGCCACGGCTAACGCCGTCCATGGTGTAGTACGGATCGAGGATGTTGATATTGTAGTTGTTCAGCGTTTGCGAACGTGCCAGATCGAGACCGACCTGATTACCGGTACCAAAGAAATTGGTCTGGTTAATACCGAACTGGAAGGTCACCCCGTCAGACTGCGAGTAACCGACCGAAATACTGCTGCTGCCGGAAGGCTGCT
>JASLJP010000370.1 GCA_030152425.1 Aquirhabdus sp. | reverse complement strand
AAGACGAATAACGACCATGTACGACACTCAACTATTAAAAAATTACAACTATTAAAAAAAGGCGCAAACGCGCGCGACTTACAAACTCAATTTACTGATGCAAAATTCAGGTGGACGCAAGCCGACGCTGTACCTAAACCTAGGCGCATCTGCATAACGTCCAAAAAGGGGGCTATTCTATGTTATTTTTTCACCAAAGTGAAGCGGATTTTAGAGTGAATTACCATCATCCCAATTCGACGTGCTACTAGGCGTACAGATGGGCGTTGTCGCTTTCTTCCAGCACCGCCAGCCTTGGTCGTTTAATTTGACGGTCCCCGTCCCTGTCAACGCACCAGTCGGTGTTGCCACGATTTCCCAAGATGTTGAAGTCGCGGATGATCCCGTTCCCGCGGTACCCGCAGGATGAATGGACAGCGTGTAGAGCTGCTTCTCGGCCGTATTTCTCGGGTAGACCACTGAACCATAGACTGCAGGCATCAGCAGCGCGTTGCTGGCATAGGTTGCATTGCTGTTGGTTGCACCATAATCGCCATTAACCACCTTGTAGTCTTCTAGACGCTGCGCCATCTGCATCATGACCGTTTGCAAGGTCAGGCGTTTTTGATTATTCACCGAATTAAGATAGGACGGCAATGCAACTGCCGTAATAATGGCCACGATAGCGACCACGACCAATACCTCCAAAAAGGTAAAGCCCCGCTGTTGATCGGTATTCATCTAAAAACTCCCTGTCATGATACTCAATACCCGTATATATCAGTCATTCCCGCCGAACCCACGGCTCAGCAGAAATCTACACCGCACTCACCATGGCTGAGCCGGATTGGTGGTGTTGCCACACAACGATGAATCGCTGTTTGCGGTGACGTTACTGATCTTAGGTTGCAGCGTTGTGGCAGGTGCGACGATGCTGGTCATACAACGCACACCACTACTATTCAGCACCAAGCTGTAGCCGGTACGCAATGTTTTATGGGCAGGGTTAGGCGCTGCCACGAGCGTCCAACGTTGACCGGTACTTGCGGACATGGCGACGGGCGGATTCACAGAACGGTCGACCAGCGCGAGCTGATAGGTGTAGTTGGTCGAGTTTGCGCCCTTGGGTAGATAGATGGTCTGACCCGTGCCGATCGCCAAGGTGCCCGTCCCCGCATCAAAGGGAGTCGACGGTACAAATCCCGCGTAGCTGAGATTTTTCGCACGCCAGCGTTCAAGCTGGCCTGCGATATTGAGCATCTCTGCTTGCGTGGCGGATAGCGTGGCCGTCTTCACATACCGACTGTAGATCGGTAGTGAGACCGCCATCAGTATCCCGACGATCATGATCACCGCCATCAACTCGACGAGGGTGAAACCTTTACTCTGCTTTGCAGTGATCATAATTACTGCACCTTGGTTGCGTCTGGTTTACGCTCATACCAGAGAGTTTGTTGCAGCGAACGACGACATGTCCAACTGCCCTTACCGCTTTGATTACCAACCAGCGTCATGTTCTTACATGGTGCACCTGTTGGGCTGTTGTTGTCACCTGGTGACGGCGCAACAATCCCCCCACCCAGCACTGGATCAGTCGTTGGATCACGCAGACCGGTCAAGGCCTCGGGCGTAGGATCTTTATGTCCTAACACGTCCAGACAAACACCATAAGGCAAGCAGAACTGCTGCAGAGCCGACTCGCCGACGACACGTGGGTCGCAGGGATTGGACTGGGCTACACTGGTCCCTTCCGGATCGTATACCGAGACATAGAGCTTGCCGGTGATCGCTAGGAGATCTTCAAAGGCTTTATGACCCCCTTTTTTGCGATAGGTGCCGTTGGCTTTTTCAGTACCGTCCGCACTACTGGACAGGGAACGATACCAACCGTTCTTGGTGCCCGTTGTTGGGAAGAAATTGGCACCGATATCGCCAGTCAAAGCAACCTGCGGATCTTTTTGCATGCTCGACAGTGTGACATCTTGGGTCGACATCGCAGTGGTGGTGTTGGTGATCATGTCGGCACGTGTGGAGTCACGATCAATCAGGCCGTAGACATTATTGACCAAACGGTCGGTCAAACCACGTCCACCCAATGCCACGTCAATCACGTCGATCGGCGAGCTGCGGTTACCCGAGGCCAGTCCGACCAGCAGGAACGTGGTGCTGCCGTAGTTATGAACGGTGAGGGTCGGCGCCTCGTAGAAGCTTGGATTTTTGCCTGCAGCAACACCACTGCCTACACCGAGGTCGGCCATACGGACGGTACGGACACCAAAGTTCGTGGTCGCCGTGCCAAAGGTATTGTTAAAGTCGGAGCGCCAGACTTGGCCGCCCAGATCGCCGTAATAGATGCTATCAACCAAGCCATCGGCATTGCGATCCAGTGTCGCGATCCGGCTGACGATACTGTGGGTCATGTTGGTATTGGTCGCACGCCAGATCAGCGCACCGGTGGTGGCATTGATCATGTAGACCGTGTTGCCCTTGACATCAGTGCCGGGGACATAGTTCGGATCTTCATAGCGTGGGTCATAGCCACCGCCTACGATCATCACCCGGGTGATGACATTATTAAAGCGGATGTTGGCCAACACGGGTTTGGACCAGGTCTGACCCATATTGGTAAAACCAGTCACGCTCGGATCAATCCTGAACA
>JASLJP010000034.1 GCA_030152425.1 Aquirhabdus sp. | reverse complement strand
CTTTAAGCTGATGTTCCAGTCAGTCTATGACACCAGCGACGATACCAGCCCGATGTTTGAGGTGTTTGCCCGTCTGCCATTGGCCGATGGTAAAGTCCTGACTCCCGATGAGTTTATGCCAGCCGCACACCGCTATGGCATGGAGAGTCGTCTGGATCGCTGGATCTTGCTCAATGCCTGTAAACGTCTGAAACCCCTACTCGCCGCACATCCAAAGACCCGCCTGCTGGTCAATCTCAGTGGTGACTCGCTGCAAGACAGCAGTCTGCCCGTGCTAGTCGGCAAGCTTGCGACCGCGATAGGCAGCGCAGATCACAAGGCATTGATCCTGCAGTTTAGCGAGAGCGATGCAATCAACTATCTGACTTTGGCACGAACCAATATCCATCAGTTCCGCGAAAATGGCTGTCAGGTATCGATCAACAACTTCGGCGCCTCGTTGAATGCCATGGGCTTGCTCGACCATCTCGAGATCGATTTGGTGAAGATCGACCGTTCTTTCATCCAAGACCTGTCAAACGAAGAAAACGTACAAGCCACTAAAAACATGACGGCCGAAGTCATGACGCATAACAACACTCAAGTGATGGTGGCCTATATCGAAAACCCGACAGCAATGTCGAAAGCCTGGTCGATGGGCGCACGCTATTTGCAAGGCTATTATCTGCAGATGCCGAGTGAAGAAATGGTGTTTGAATAAGGCGTTGTGTGTGTGCGTGACTGGCTAAAAAGAGGACAGCCTACTTTGTTCTTTTAGCCTACTTCGTGTAGACTTCGCAACGATTTAGCAGGAACATGGCAGATTGCCATACACGCTCCGTCGTTCACATATGGGCCTGTAGCTCAGTTGGTTAGAGCAGAGGACTCATAATCCTTTGGTCCACAGTTCAAGTCTGTGCAGGCCCACCATATTTTTCAAAGACTGCTGTCGATTTTGCGAGAGCCCCCGGATGCATGATCCTGGGTTCTGTTCAATCCCCTTCCCGTAGACACGCTGCTTTGTCTCATCTACTGCTTTAAATTCTTTGGTAGCTCACCCGTCCAGCGTTTGACCGCCCGTGTCAATGCACTTTGCTCCGTATAGCCCAGCAGTAAAGCGATATCACTTAAAGATAACGCTTGATCCTTTCGATATTGCTGGAATAACGCCAGCTTCACACTGGCGATAAATTCTTGTAGCTTGATGCCATGCTGATGCAGCCGCCGCTGTAAGGTGCGGGTTGATATGTGCATCTGCTGAGCAATGAATGCTAGCGTCGGTGTTCTTTGCTCAAGCACGGTCTGCGTGACGAGCGCTCTTAAACTACTTTCAAACTGATCCGTAGGTAAGGCACTCAGTAATAGCTCGGCATGGGCTTCCAGTAGGCCAAATAGCTGGGAGTCCTGTTTTTGCAGGGGAATGTTAAGGTATGTTGTTGGAAACTCTACAATCGTGCGAATGCCGCCAAAAGTCACCGGGCATTGAAAAAACTGCGCATACTGCTGGGTATCTGCGGGTGGTGGATTGATAAAGTTGACTTTGCTGGGATAAATGTCTTGCCCGGCAATGCCTCGCATGATGGTCAGAAAAGCCGATATCGACGTTTCATCGGCAAGTTGGCCTGGGGTTACGCGCTCGCTTCCCCAACTGATACGTACCGTATGTGCGTCTATTTCTATAGATGCTGCACTCACATCATAAATCAGGCGTGCAAAACGCTCGAACTGAGCAACAATCTCTCCGATACTGCCACTGGTTGAACTCAAATACGCCAGTATTCCTGCATGTGCGATCTTCGCTTGCTGGCCGATGTATAACCCCAGCGCAGGACGCGGGCACAATCTGGCTAACTCATCCAGCAGATTTAGCCATACGTCATAGACAATGTACTCTTGCTGCTGGTATTCCTGAAGTTTGAGTTGAAACAATGGGGCATTGAGCTGTTCGGCATGGAGAAATTCGACCAACATGCCGATGACGCCACTATGCACATACATCACGGTCATCCTGCAGTCCTGTGTCGTCGCACTATGCGCTGAGCTGAGGCAGCATAGATAATTTGGCGTGAAGTGTCAAAAAAATGGTTATGCCCAGTAAAGTTTGGATGAGTAGGTTCTGCCACGATATTCATATCAGTAGCCTATAAAGGAAAGTGAGACATGCTGGGTATTCAGGTCGCATTATTTTTTGCCAATGGCGTTGAATGGTACCTCCATAAGCACGCATTACACGGTGTAAAGCAGGCAGGGGGTGGTCGTAAATCGCTGTCTGCAATCGACACCAAGTACCACTGGACACATCATCGCCATGTACGTCTGCATCAATATCGTGATGATGAGCTTTATAGATACCCGCTGAGGAGTGCATCAGGTCGTAATGAGATCAAAAGGGTGGCGATGTTGGCTGGATTAACCACGCTGGTCTTTCCGGTTGCCCCATTCTTTACCCTGACCTCGTACTATTGTGGCTGGAATTACTATCATACACATCGCAAATCGCACCTAGACCCTGATTGGGGCAAGAAAAATATTCCTTGGCATTATGACCATCACATGAATACCAATCAGGATGCCAACTGGTGTGTGACCAAGCCATGGTTTGATTATCTGATGGGCACACGGGTGATTTCCTCTGCTGATTTACAGGAGTCAAATCGGCTGGGAATCCGTCTACCGAAGTTTGCTGAAAATCGCCTGAATCAGTTGGCGCGCCGTCATGCACCACGCGCTTTTGCTCGGCTGGATGCCAATATGCGCGTTGAACAGGAGCGGCGCATAGAAGGTAAGAGTGAGGTAGTGCCGGTGTGATGACAAGCAATGTTCGGACTTAAACCCGAGCATCTCAAGGCGTGGCCCTAGAATCGTTTATTCGCCTCAACAGAGTAGCCCCTCATGTGCTTTTGCATTTAGTCCTCATTAACTCTGTCTGCAAAAGATAACTATTGGCGTCCAAAGACAGGCTAAATGCTTTTTAATGAACTAATCTGCAAGCCTAGCAGATCATTCACTTTCATATCTTTTGGGTACGCTAAATTGAGTCTCGCAGGTTTGGATCGGCGTTTCTTCCAGACCTGATCGTGTACTCGTGTGGAGTTATATCATTGCGTGTAGATGCAGATCGTTTATTGTTTCCAGTCCAATATGTCGAGATGGTGGAGCACATCATCCGTGCTAGACAAGGTGATATCGGCCAGATCTATCGCGCCATCAATCGGTCCAGCGAAGAGCTGCGGCAGCCCGACAGTCATCTGACCGTTGAGCAGTTCAAGACGCTGGTCTATCTGGCCTTGGATAATCTCCCTGTGGGTCGCGAGCCGCGTTTTATCCAGGCCCTGCATCATCTGCCGATGACGGCGCATGGGTTGGTGGGAATGGTCGCGATGACGGCGGATACCTTAGGTGAGGCTCTGGATAGCGCACTGCACTATTTGCCCCTGTTGCTGCCTTCCTTTGAGCTGTGCCGCGTCATGGTGGGCAATGAAGCGCATGTCTATATCAAACGTTTATATGATTTTGGTTCGCCGGCCAACGAGTGGCTGACAGAACTGATCGTTGGCAGTATTGGTCAAATGGCGCATTTTGCTAGTGGGACGAAGCTTGGGATTGAGCAAGCAATCCGTTTCAACATGCGTGTCCACTTTACCCATCCGTGTACCGAAAATGCGGATGCCTTCGATGCCCACTTTGGCGCACCGGTACGCTTTAATCGCGGCGAGGACTTTTTTGTCGTGTCACGCAGTGTGATGAATCAGCCGTTGTTGACCAGTAACCGGGTGACGCGTATGACGCTGGAAGCCATGCTGGATCGCCAACTGCAGGCCTTGCCCCAGCATGCGATGATGAGCCGCAGGGTGCAGCGGATGCTCAAACAAGCCCTGACCCGTGGCAGTATGCCCAGTGCGGTAGAAGTCGCCAGTGAGCTGGCGATGTCGGTGCGTACGTTAAGCCGTCGTTTAAGTGAAGAAGATACGTCATTTCTCGCGATTGCCGAAGAGGTGCGCATTGAGCGTGCGGAGCTTCTGTTGATCAGTAGTGCCATGCCACTGGCCAAGATGGCCGTGCAGCTCGGCTTTAGTGATAGCACGGCATTTTCACGTGCGTTTAAACGCGTCAAAGGCTGTGCGCCGAGCGAGCTGCGCAAGCATGCGGTCGGCATATACTGAGCCGACAAGTTCGCATTGGTTTTTTGTGGTGGATGCCCCCAAGTATGAAAGAGATAGCTTGGGATATGTTAAATGTCTTGATCCACGGATGACGTGTTTTAGCGATGCGTTATACAGGGGATGTAAGACAGAATGATCGTTTACGAGGAGTACCGTCATGGGTGTACTATCAGTCATCAAGACCAAGACCGCAAAGCGCGCGTCGCATACCAAGGATCATTTGATTCCGCGCAAAGTGAAGTTTGATTGGTCTGACACCCCGCTCGAGTGGATTCCTGGCCAGCCTTTTGCCAGCCATTTTATCAACGAGATCAATACCATTTTACCTGCGGGTGAGTTTTGGTTTTGCCGTCTGTACAACAAGGCGCTGCCGCTGGTGACCGACGAAAAGCTACGTGAAGATGTGCAGTTTTTTATCCGTCAGGAAGCCATGCATGCCCGTGCCCACGGCAGTGCCATTGCCGAGTACCTTAAGGTGCATGGCGTTGATACAGATCGCAACAGCAAAATCATGGATTGGCTGTTTGATGAAGCCTTGGCCGATAGTCCTTTTAATATCAACGTGCCAAAAATGCTGGAAAAGCGTTGGCTGTTGCTGCGCCTAGGTTTAGTGGCAACCATCGAGCATATGACCTGCGTGCTGGGTAACTATGTGCTGGAAAATAAAGCATGGGATAAGGTGGGTGCAGATCCGGTGTTACTCGACTTGCTGCGCTGGCATGGCGCGGAAGAAGTTGAACATCGGTCAGTCGCATTCGATTTATACCAGCATTTAGGCGGTGACTATCTGTCGCGCTACTATCTATCACTGGTTGCAGTGCCCGCGATTTTGGGCATTTGGGTCGATGGTGCGGCGGACTTCATGCGTCAAGATCCGCGCTATGCGGCGCATAAACCCAGTGTATTTAAACCCTGGGTATGGCTGCAGTGGGCCAAGGAAAGTAAGACTGGCCACCTCCCCCATCCGCTATGGCTGATCAAGCAGCAAATATCGTACTTCTACCCTTGGTACAATCCCGAAAAAGAAGGCTCGACTGCCGAGGCATTGGCTTATTTGTCGATTTCACCGGCAGCGAAGCGCGCAGCAGAAATGGCCGCGTAAGCACAGCAATCGTGCAAAAAAAAAGGTGCTATTGAGCACCTTTTTTTATAGTCCGTTTTATGCGGCGTCGTCGTCATCATCCGCGCTGGAAATGCCCAGTTCTTTGAGTTTACGTGTCAGGGTATTACGCCCCCAACCGAGCAGCTCAGATGCCAGACGCTTTTTACCATGGCTATGTTCCAGTGCTGCTTCGATCATCGCCCGTTCAAACATCGGCGTTGCGGTATTGAGGATCTGTTGCTCGCCGGTTTGCAGTTGCTGTCTGGCCCACGCGCCCAACAGGTCTTCCCAGCGTGCGCTCGATGCCACGGGCAAGATCGCAGGATCACTGACCCGACTGGTCGATGTTTGTGATTGCTGGCTATTTGATGGCAGGCGCAATTCGGGTGGCAGATCGGTCAACAGGATTTCACGGCTACTGGCCATGACGGTCAGCCAGCGGCAGGTATTTTCCAGTTGGCGCACATTACCCGGCCACGGCAGTTGCTGCAGATAGGCCGCTGTTTCTGCACGCAGAATCTTCGGCTCGACTGAGAGTTCGTTACCGGCGCGTTGCAGGAAGTGCTCTGCAAGCATCGGAATATCTTCGCTCCGATCGCTGAGTTTGGGGATATGGATGCGGATCACGTTGAGACGATGATACAAATCCTCACGGAACTTACCGTCGATGACCAGTTTTTCGAGGTTTTGATGGGTCG
>JASLJP010000027.1 GCA_030152425.1 Aquirhabdus sp. | reverse complement strand
CGCTGACTGACGCCGATGTGCTGGCCGTAGGGCATCAGCACCAGATAGCGCGAGGGGATCGACAGGTCGGTGGTCAGGCGCGCGCCTTTAGTGCCGAGCATGTCTTTCATGACCTGTACCGTGACCTGTTGGCCCGCGTGCAGTAGATCAAAGATATTCGGCACGGGCTGGCTGCGTGGCCAGACCATGTCATTGACATGCAGGAACGCGGTTCGGGAGAGGCCGATCTCGACAAAGGCGGCCTGCATGCCGGGCAGCACCCGCACGACCTTGCCGTTATAGATATTGCCCACCAAATCACGGCGCGTGGTGCGCTCGATGAATAGTTCTTGCGCGCTGCCGTTTTCGATCAGGGCGACGCGGCACTCCATCGGGGTGACGTTGATGAGGATTTCTTCGGACATATCGATTCCATATCTTAGGCGTAATGCCGATGTGTGCTGAGCGCTTTAGGACATTGTTGCTGTTATAAAGTATTGATTATAGCGCGAATCGTAGAGAGGTGGCATCTGAGGTGCAAGGCGTGTGCGTACATCCAGTTCATGAGACAGTGCGTGCTGTGACATAAATGTGTGACCACAGGGAGTCGCCCCGCTGTGGTCGGTCCGTGATAGATCCGGAACGCCGCGCGCGCCTCGCGCCTCAGATGCCAAAGCTAATTATCAACGTAGATCATGGATAAACAAGGGAGATTTATCGTTTTTTTGTGTAATTCCGACGAATAAAATGCAAAAATTGCTGAGCAATTCTCACCGCGCAGATCACAGCGTTCCTTCGGCGCGGTCGCCCCCGACCTTGACATCCGCTAGACGACTGATTAGCGTGACACATGGGCGATGCCCAGTCGATGGACATTTACAGCAGGGATCACGGGAGTACGACCATGCGCTATACAGGGAGCTGCCACTGCGGCAATATCAAGTTTGACGTCGACGGCGAGATCGACAATGTCACCGCCTGCAACTGCTCCATCTGCCAGCGTAAAGGCATCCTGATGTGGTTTGTCCCCCGCGACAAGCTGCACCTGCAGACCCCCGAGGAGACGCTGAGCAGCTATACCTTTAATAAACACAACATCAAACATCGCTTTTGCGCTACCTGCGGCATCCACACCTTCGGCGAAGCACTCGACCCCAAAGGCAATGCCATGGCCGCCGTCAATATCCGCTGTCTAGACGACATCGACATCACTGCCTATCCCGTCCGCCATTTTGATGGCAAGGCGCTGTAGGAAAACCAAGGTAACGGGAAGTGCGGGGTTAGCCGGCGATGGCCTGCCGCAGCAGCGCCAGCGTCTCGACCAGCGGCAGACCGACGACATTGCTATAGCTGCCGTCGATGCGGGGAATAAAGGCCGCGCCCAGACCTTGGATGGCATAGCCACCGGCTTTGCCGATAGGCTCGCCGCTGTCCCAGTAGCTGTGCATCTGGGTGGGGGATAGCGGCAGAAACTCCACCTCCGTCACCACTACGGTACTGGCGATCTGGCCGCGCCGTGCCACCGCCACACCGGTCATCACCTGATGACAACGCCCCGACAGCAGCGTCCACATGGCAAACGCATCCTGCTGACTGCTGGGTTTGCCCAAGATCAGGCCGTCCACCGTCACGCTGGTATCGGCAGCGATGATCACCGTATCGGTGCTAAAAAAAGGAATGGCCGCTTGTGCCTTTTGCCGTGCCAGCCGCACCACATAGTCGGCAGGCGTTTCACCCACCCGTACCGACTCGTCGATGTCGATCACGGCGGTGCTAAAGGCGACGCCGACCTGCTGCAGCAGCGCTTGCCTGCGCGGCGAGGTCGAGGCGAGCACGATCGGTGGGGTCAGGGTGGTGGGGGCAGCTTTTAGTGTTGGGTCTTGCGCGCTGGCCATCAGCTTGCTCGCCAGCGTTTTAGAAAGCTATACAGGATCGGCCAGACCAGGATGCTCGGGATCAGCGGTGACCAGAACCACAGCGACAGCACATTGCCGCTGATGCGCTGAAAGACAAACATCATCACCAGATTGACCAGTACCGTGACCGCCGCGATGATCCAGACGTTGATAAAGGTCAGCATGCGTTTGTTGCGTGTGAGGAAGCGCGACAGAAAGGTCAGGATGACAAACACCAGCGCATGCTGGCCGAGCGGGCTGTCGAGCAGGAAGTCAGTCAGGATGCCGACACTAAAGGCAAACCACACCCCACACCACTTCGGCTGCAGCAGCACCCAAAACAGCGTCAGCATCAGCATCCACTCCGGACGCCACGCGATCCAGCCGTAGGGCAGGGGATAGACCGTGAGCAGCGCACCGACCAGCAGACTGAGCGGGATCGGCAGCAGCGGATCGGGTTTGACCAGTGCGCGACTGTCTTTGATAGAGCCTGATTGTCTAGGGCCGTTACTGCGCGACATAACGCACTCCCGCAGGTTTGGCCGCTTTATCTTTTTTGCTGGCCGGAGTGACCGGTGCAGGCTCGGCATGCGGCTGCTCTTTGGCCAGTGGCGCGGAGAACAGCAGAATCACATGATGGCCGCCTTCCAGCTGTGCCAGCGGCTTGATGGCGATATCGGCAAACTCGCCGCTGCCATGGCGCACCATCGAGGTCACCACCCCGACCGGATAGCCCGCCGGGAATCGCTCCCCCAGACCCGAGGTCAGCACACGGTCGCCGATCACGATGTCCGCCGTATTGGGCACATAGTCCAGACTGAGCCGTCCGCTATCGCCCGTGCCGACCAAGATGCCGCGCATACCGGTGCGATCCACGCGCACCGACACGGCATTTTCTTTATCCGAGATCAGTTGCACGCGGGCGGTATGGCCGTAGACATCCACCACCTGACCGACCACGCCTTTATCATCCATCACCATCTGACCGATAAACACGCCATCACCCTGACCACGGTTGATGATCAGGATATGACGCAGCGGATCGGGATCGGTGCCGATGATCTCGGAGATGATCATGCGACCGTCGATGATCAGTGGAGTATCGAGCAGGCCACGCAGGCGCGTGTTTTCCGCCGACAGTTCGGCGAGTTTTTGTAGGCGGACATTGTTTTGCAGACGTTCGGCTTTGAGCGCAGCGTTTTCACGGCGCAGCACGTCTTCGGATTGGGCTTGCTCGGCCAGCCAGTCGCCGGACATCACCGGATAGCTGGCAAACACATACAGCGGGTCCAGCGCAGCGCGCATGCCGTGTCGTGCCGGATCAAACCAATCGGGATGCTGCCAGTCGGCCATCATCAGTGCGATCGAGGCGACCACAGCCAGGACGACGGGGCGATAGGACTGGACATCGCGGGCAAAAATATTCTGTTCCAACGACGACCCGCCTCATGCTTGTTTTAACAGATGTTTATGATTCTACATTAAAGCTGGCGCAGAGTGGGATACTGCACGGCGATATGAGACTGAAGGCTTAAAACAAAACTGGCCGAGCGCATGCCCAGCCAGTGTTTAACCGCAAACCATTAGCCGACAAACAGCATGTCATAGTTCGGGTTGTCGAAGTGTTCCAGCACCTTGCCACCGCCACGGGTGACACAGGTCAGCGGATCTTCGGCGACCACGACCGGCAGACCGGTTTCGCGCGACAGCAGTTTGTCCAGATTGCGCAGCAGTGCGCCACCACCGGTCAGCACGATTCCGCGCTCGGAGATGTCGGCCGACAGTTCTGGTGGGGTTTGTTCCAGTGCAGTTTTGACCGCAGACACGATCGACGCCAGTGGGTCGGTCAGCGCAGCCAGCACTTCATTGGACTTGACGATGAATGAACGAGGCACACCTTCCGCCAGATGACGACCGCGCACTTCGATCTCGCGGATCTCGCCGTCAGCGTCCGGGTAGGCCATGCCGATCTGTTGCTTGATGCGCTCAGCGGTGGTTTCACCGATGATACAGCCGTGTTCGCGGCGCACATAGTTGACGATACATTCGTCGAACAAGTCACCACCGACGCGCAGAGAGTCGGAGTAGACCGAACCCGACAGCGAGATGATCGCGATTTCAGTGGTCCCGCCACCGATGTCCACTACCATAGACCCCAAAGCTTGCTCGACCGGCATGCCCGCGCCAATCGCTGCCGCCATCGGCTCTTCGATCAGACGTACATCACGTGCACCGGCTTGCAGCACCGCTTCGCGGATCGCGCGGCGTTCGACGAGGGTCGATTTGCACGGCACACAGACTACGATGCGTGGGGTAGGCGGAATCAGGCGTTTTTCATGCACTTTATGGATGAAAAATTGCAGCATGGTTTCGGTGACTTCAAAGTCGGCGATCACGCCGTCTTTCAGCGGACGAATCGCCGAAATATTGGCAGGGGTACGACCGAGCATTTGTTTCGCATCGAGACCGACCGCAGCGACGGTTTTATGGTGTCCGTTATGGCGAATCGCAACGACAGTTGGCTCGTTCAGCACGATGCCTTTGCCGGGTGCGTAAATCAAGGTGTTGGCAGTGCCAAGATCAATGGCTAAGTCGGTCGAAAACAACCCAAACAGACGCTTAAGAATCACAGGAATTTTCCGAAAAATAGGGGCAAACAAGCAAGGCCGCAACTTTAACCAATCTCATCGATTTGAACAAGACTTGAGTTGTGTCCACGTCTAACAATCCAGATGCATTTCTGTGCTGTACAGCGATACTTTTCATGTGCTTTTGAGTGACTTAAGTCTCGGTTTGGATGGCCTTACCTTGATTCGTTTGATGATGTTTGTGCAAAAGAGTACAGTAAGGCCGCCAAAGTGCCGAACAGATAACGCATAATCGCAGCAGAATTTTTTTGCTTCATTTTGTAGACGAAGTCGCTGGGTCGTTTAAACTAGCGCCACCTGAAACGCGGCAGCGCCCGGATGACCCAAATGTCCGCTGCCCGCCGCGTAAAAAGACCCCAGAATTTTGCAACAAAACATGTGCAGGGACGCCATAAGCCATACACCGTTGTCCGCCGCCTGCACATCCTTTTTTTGCGCAACACCTGATAGATGACACGCGTTTTTAAAAAATAGAGACCCATATGACCAGCACCCTAGTAGCCTCCGACATCCTCAAAATCGCCAAGCTGGCACACCTGCAGTTGAATGACGACGAGTCGGCACGCTACGCCGCCAGCCTGAATAATATCCTCGGCATGATGGATCACCTGCAAACGCTGGACACCACCAACGTCGAACCTTTAAAGAACCCGTTTGACAGCGCCCAGCCACTGCGCGACGACGTACCGAGCGAGCCAAATCGCCGCGACGCCTACCAAACCGTCGCACCCGCCACCCAAGATGGCCTGTATCTGGTGCCGCGCGTGATTGAATAATTGGTCTTTTGATCAACCGAATTTAAAGAACTCATACATTAAGACGACAACGCCATGACTGATTTACATCACCTTTCCATCCGTCAATTATCTGATGGACTTGCCAGCAAGCAATTTTCCTCGGTCGAGCTGACCCAGCATTACCTGAACCGCATCGCGCGCCTCGATGGCCAGATCAATAGCTTTATTACCGTGACCGCCGACCAAGCCCTGATCGCCGCGCGCCATGCCGATGACCTGCGGGCGCAGGGTAGCGCAGCCGTGCTGACCGGTATCCCCGTCGCCCATAAAGACATCTTCTGCACCGAAGGCGTCCGCACCAGCGCAGGCAGCAAGATGCTGGACAATTTTATCGCCCCGTATAACGCCACCGTCATCACCCAGTCGAACGCCGCTGGCCTCGTGATGCTCGGCAAGACCAACATGGACGAGTTCGCCATGGGGTCGAGCAATGAAAACTCCTACTACGGCGCCGTACATAACCCATGGGGTCTGACTCGCGTACCGGGTGGCTCGTCGGGTGGTTCGGCCGCTGCCGTCGCTGCCGACCTTGCGCCATTCGCCACCGCCACCGACACCGGCGGCTCGATCCGTCAGCCTGCGGCATTCTGCGGCCTGACCGGACTCAAGCCCACCTATGGCCGCGTGTCGCGTTTCGGCATGATCGCCTACGCGTCGAGCCTCGACCAAGGCGGCCCCATCGGTCGCTCCGCCGAAGACTGCGCCTACCTGCTGCAAGTCATGGCTGGCCACGATGCCAAAGACTCAACCTCTATCGACC
>JASLJP010000327.1 GCA_030152425.1 Aquirhabdus sp. | reverse complement strand
CTTTATTTGGCTTGATCATCCAGCCGCGCCAACTGGTCAATTATGAAAAGATTCAGCAGGTTGAGTCACACGAGATTTTCTTGCGTGACGGGTTGGTCACGGGCGAGCTGGGCGTCACGCCGCCGTTCCTGAAGCACAATCTGCAAATGCTTGAAGATGTGCAGCGTGTGGAAGACAAACTGCGCCGCCGCGATCTATTGGTGGACGAAGAGGCGCTGTATGCCTTCTATCAGGCGCGCGTACCCGCAGAAATCGCCAGTCGCCGCGCTTTTGAAGACTGGCGCGGCGAGGTTGAAAAATCAAATCCTAAAGCGCTGTATCTGACCGAAGCCGATGTATTGGCCGATTCCGTGCCGAACACCGACGACTTCCCTGAGCGCTGGCAAGTCGGTAAATTGACCTTGCCTACACGCTATGTCTTTAACCCTGCTGGTGAAGACGATGGCGTAGTCGTGACCATCCCTGTACAAGCCCTGCCGCAACTGGATGCACAAGCGCTGTCATGGGGGATTCAGGGCTGGCGATTGGAGTTGGTCGAAGCGTTGCTCAAATCATTGCCCAAAGAGCAGCGGCGTAAATTGGTGCCTATCCCCGATACGGCAGACCGCATCTACGACCAACTCAATACTGTGGCGAGCCAGACTGGTACGACGCTCCCGAGTATCACCAGCCAAATCGTACGTACGCTGAATATGCACGACATTAAAGTCGAAAGCTTTGATGTGACATCGATCCCTTTGTATTTACGTCCGTTGATCGAGGTGGTGAACGAGCGTAAGCAGGTCGTTGCCGTAGGCCGTGATCTTGGGGAGCTGCAGCTCAAATGCAAAGCTTTGTCGACCAAAGCGTTACATGACACGAAAAATGATGCGCAGAACAGTCAGTCAGCGACCGCAAGTGATTTTCCTGAGCGCTTTCATTTTGAAAGTAAGCGCGTCATTGCTGGTCTGGAGGTCAGTCAATACCAAGCATTAGTCGCGCCCGATACGCAGTCGGCCAATCCCGCGGTCGCGATCCAGATTTTTACTGACGAGCAAACGGCGCGGGCGGCTCACCGCCAAGGAGTATTGTACTTATTGTCTTTGCATGTTGTAGAGCTTGCCAAACAACTGAAAAAGCAATTACCCAAAGCGCTGATTTTGACCTTTGCGCCGCTTGGCAATCAATCTGCATTGGAAAGTGTTTTGATTCGCGCCACGTTGGATGCCACATTTGTCGAGCTTCCCATGAGTCATGCTGAGTTTGCGGCCATGCTAACCTGTGATCGGCCCAAATTTTTGGCGACGGGGCAGATGGTGCTCAAAGAGCTGACCGAGATCTTTGTCAGTTGGCAGGCGATTCGCCGCCAATTGTTGACCTTAGATCAAGGGGTTTTTGGCCGTAATATTGACGATGTCGAAGATCAGCTAGATGCGCTGCACCTCAATGACTTTGTGTATCGCATTGATACCGAGCACTGGCGTCAATATCCGCGATACTTAAAAGCATTGCAACTGCGCCTTGAGCGTTTGCCCAATAACCTTAGCAAAGATAGTGATGGGGTCAAAGTGCTGCAGCCGTTTATGCAGCGTTTAAAGGGACGAGACAGCGAAGCGCAAGTCGCCGAGTTCCGATGGCTATTGGAAGAAATGCGGATTTCGTTGTTTGCCCAACCGATGAAAACACGTACACCCGTGTCACCGACAAGGCTGGACAAACTCTGGCAAGCGGTGGACACTAGAGGGTAAATTTTGGCGAGATGACGCCGAGTGAATTTGCGCGCGCTCAAGTCATTCGTATAGGCATGTGATTTGATCGGTCGCTGGCTGGGATGCCAGCGTCTTGATGCAGGATTTTATAAGTTTTTAACAATACATCGTTTTTGGTTTTGAATTGATTGCTGACGAGGTCTGATATGAGTATACGCATCACCGGAACAGGGTTGTACACCCCGCCATTTTCGATTAGCAATGAAGAGCTCGCGGCCAGTTTGAATACGCATGTAGAAATCTACAATGCAGAGCATGCTGCTGAGATTGCGGCAGGAACACTCGAAGCAAAACTGCCCACATCAGCCGAGTTTATCGAAAAAGCATCGGGTATCAAATCGCGCTATGTCGTTAACAAAGAAGGTGTGCTCGACCCGCGTCGTTTGGCACCGATCATTCCTGAGCGTCCCGATGATGAAATTTCGATTCAAGCTGAGATTGCCGTCATTGCAGCACAGGAGGCGATTGCATCAGCAGGTTTGGTGGCTGATGATATCGACATCGTGCTTGTTGCCTGCTCCAACATGCAGCGCCCTTATCCAGCAGTGGCGATCGAAGTGCAGGGAGCTTTGGGCATGACCCATGGCTATGGCTTTGATATGAATGTAGCCTGTAGTGCGGCAACTTTTGGTTTGGAACAAGCGTATAACGCCATCAAATCCGGCTCAGCGAAGCGGGTATTGATGGTCAATCCAGAGATTACCTCAGGGCATAACAACTTCGGCACCCGTGACAGTCATTTTATCTTTGGCGATGTCTGTACGGCGGTCGTGATTGAAGAGACCGAGATTAAACCTGGTTTTGAAATCATCAGCACCAAGTTATTGACCCAGTTTTCCAGTGTGATCCGGAATAACTTCGGATTCTTAAACCGCGGCGATGCCTCAGGGATTGGGAAAGACGACAAGCTGTTTCGTCAGGATGGTCGTAAAGTATTCCGTGAGGTCTCACCACTGGTGGCACAAACCATCACCGATCATGTCACTGCTTATGGTCTTGCAGTCAACCAAGTTCAACGATATTGGCTACATCAGGCCAATGGCACCATGAACAAGTTCATCCTGAAGATGATCTTGGGCAAAGAGTCCACGCATGAGGCGGATGATGCGGCGCTTGAAGCATTGGCACCGACGATCTTGGATGAATTCGCCAATACCAGTTCGGCAGGCTCTATCATTGCGTTTCACAAACACTCAAAGGATCTGCACGCGGGCGATATCGGCGTGATCTGCTCATTCGGTGCTGGCTATTCCATCGGTTCAGTCATCGTCAAGAAAGTTGGCTAAGTCGACTTCTTCGAGTCGTCGACGTATAAAGGCCAGCCCTAGTGCTGGCTTTTCTATACCTGTCGGTTGACATGGGTCATGCTCAGGAAGGTAATCACATATGCGTTGGCTTAAACTTCTGGCGATATTGGTTGTACTCTATGCCGCTGTCCAGCATCTGCGTCACCGTGAGGTACGTCATCCCGATGGCGCAGTGACGGCGAGCGCCGAGCCGGAGCAGACTGAAACCAGTGATCCTGCTTTTTCATATAAGCAGTATCAGATACAGCCTTTACAAACCTTTAGTTTGACGGCACGCGTACTCTCGACCGAGCACTATACGATGGATGCAGGGGCGGAGCTTTCTCCGGTCGATCTGGCTCTGGGTTGGGGGGCGATGTCGGATACTGCGGTCATCAATCAGCTCGACATTAGTCAAGGCGGTCGATTTTATCGCTATCAGTGGCGTGACCAGCCACCGATCCCGATCGGCGAAATTGTGTCGCACAGTGCCAATATGCATATGATTCCATCCAACGATGCCATCGCCAAACAGCTCGCCGAAGTTCGTGTGGGCCAGATCGTACATGTATCCGGCGATCTGGT
>JASLJP010000235.1 GCA_030152425.1 Aquirhabdus sp. | reverse complement strand
GGGTGCAAAGCCACGTCTTTCGTATTCAGGACGTGCTCAACCGCTCAAATGCCAGCACCATCGCCGCCGTCGACTTCGTCCAAGCGGGACATGTGGTGCGCACTGTGTCCGAGATGCGCCCCGCCGATGTCTATATGCTCGGTGTCGCCGATCAAGATATCGCAGTGTGCGCCGAGGCGCTACTGGCCGCCCATATCCTGCAAGCCGGTAATATCGTCTTTCATTGCAGCGGTGCATTGCCCTCGGCGCTACTCGCCAGCCTGCGCGCCAGCGGTGTCTATGTTGCCAGCGTTCATCCGATCAAAAGCTTTGCCAATCCGTCACTCTGCGTGCATAGTTTCGCTGGTACGTTTTGCGGGGCTGAAGGCGATGCCGAAGCGCTCGATGTGCTGCATAGCGCCTTTCAAATCATCGGCGGAGAGATCATCGCCATCGATGCCGCACATAAAACCTTTTATCACGGTGCCGGTGTGGTGGTCAGTAACTACCTGACCGCGCTGCTCGAACTGGGCATCCAAAGCTACCTCAAAGCGGGCCTGACCCGTGAGCAAGCCATCGCCATCATCGCACCCATTGCCAGCGGCACGATCCAGAATATCGCCAGCCTCGATACCGCCCACGCCCTGACCGGCCCCATCGCACGCGGTGATGTGCATACCGTCGCCACCCAGCTCGCCGCCTTTAAACGCTGGCAGCCGCAGTACGGCGAGCTGTATCGCCTGCTGGGAGGGATTGCGCTCGGGCTATCCGAGCAGAAAGGGACTGCGCCTGATGCGGGATTGGCGGGGCTAAAGGTGTTGTTGAAGTAAATCCAAGCCCTGCGCTCTACCCCACAGCCTCCAGCGCCACCTCAACGGCCTCCACCCTGACCGCCATGCCATTCAACACCGGCATGCCGGTGATCGCGTCGATCATGGTTTCATCGGTAATATCATTCAGACTGACGCCTGCAACTTTGCGGGCGTTATCCAGCTGTACGCCTTCGCGATCATGTCCCCAGCCATGCGGCACGCTGACTACGCCCACCATCACCTGTGGGGTGATTTCGGCGGCAAGCACGATGCTGCCCACGCGTGAGGTGATCTGTATCTGCTGACCTTCACTGATCTGGAGACGTGCGGCATCGTCAGGGTGAATCATGGCGGTGCAACGGCTTTTGCCTTTGACCAGACGCTGTGAGTTATGTAGCCAGGAGTTGTTGCTGCGCACATGACGGCGTCCGATCACTACCATGGTCTCGGCATCGGTCTGTAGAAACTTCGCGCGTGCGCGCGGGAGGTCGCTCAGGTACAGCTCGGGCACGAGATGAATGGTTTGTTTGCGGGTATCGAGTAAACCGGGCTTCAGTGCACCCAAGTCGAGGCCGTGCGGGTGCTGTTTAAGTTTACGGATACTGAGCCCCTCGCTGTCAGGACGTAGTAAGGTTTTTGCACGATTGCGCCATGTGTTTTTCGGGTGCAGTAGTGAAGCATGCGTACCAAAAGGCCCGGTGCGCAGAATCAGGTCTAGCCCGGCATCCAGTCCCAGTCGTTCGATGATTTGAAATACCTTATCGCGCATGATGCGCTCCGCCGTGCCGGCGTCCTTGAGGCGCTTTGTCAGCGCCAGCAGGATCTGCCAGTCATGCTGACTGCCTGAGGGGGCGGCAAACAATGGCGGAGACCATTTGGCAGTATTGCGCACCACGGTCATGGTCAGACCCACCTCCATATGCGAGCGTTCGAGGAAACTGGTCGGCGGTAGGATGATATCGGCGTGGCGCGTGGTTTCGTTGATGTAGATGTCGATTGACACCATAAAATTGAGTGATTCCAGCGCGGTGTCAAGCTGACGGCCATTCGGGGTGGACAACACCGGATTGCCCGCATGGGTAAACAGCGCGCGGATCTGACCTTTGCCCGGCGTGAGGATTTCTTCCGCCAAGACACTGACCGGCAGTTCACCGCTAAAAGACGGAAGACCGCGCACGCGTGAGCGTTTGCGACCGTAGTCGCCGCGCCCGCCAAAGGTCAGTGTATCCATCGGCGCGGTGGCAAACATCATGCCGCCTTCCCGATCCAGATTGCCAGTCAGGACATTGATGGCATGCAGCAGCCAAGTGGTCAGGCCACCAAACTCCTGTACACAGGCGCCCATGCGGCCATAGCAGGCGGCACGTTCGGCAGTGGCAAATGCGCGGGAAAGTAGCCGCGTTCGCTCTGCGGACACCCCCGTGATGGCGGCGACTGACTCTGGCGTATAGTCGGCTAACGCGTCGCGTAAGGTATCAAGCTCTGCGGCGGCGACAGACAGCCCACGTAGGCGAATCAGGTTTTCTTCAAACAGCACGCTGATCATCGCGGCGAGGAAAAAGAAGTCCGAGCCCGGGCGAATAAAGATATGCTCATCGGCTTTGTCGGCCGTTTCGGTCTGGCGTGGGTCGATCAGCACGACACGGCCACCGCGCTGGCGGATGGCCTTGATCCTTCCCATTGGATCGCCCGCGCTCATGAGGCTGCCATTGGAGGCTGCAGGGTTGCCGCCTAAGATCAGGAAGAAATCGGTGCGATCCAGATCGGGCACTGCAAATAGCAACTGATGATCAAACATCTGCAGATTGGCCAGCATGGTCGGCAGTTGATCCACCGAGGTGGCACTAAACATCTTCTTGGCGCCCAAGGCGTGGTAAAACGCCGGAATCAGTAGGATTGCAGGGGTGTGGGCAGTGGGGTTGCCGATATAGGTGGCGAGCGCATCGCGGCCATAGGTCTTGCGAATGGCTTTTACACGCGTTTCAATCGTCTCATAGGCTTCATCCCACGAGATGGGCACAAAGTCCTGCCCGACCCGTTTCATGGGTTGGCGCAGACGGTTGGGGTCTTCATGCAGGTCTTTCAGTGCGACGGCTTTGGGGCAGATATGACCTCTGGAGAAGGGGTCGTCGGCATCACCTTTGATCGACAGGATCTGCCCGTCCTGATGGTTGATCACTACGCCGCACATTGCTTCGCAGAGATGGCAGGTACGAAAGTGTTGCTCGGGTGCGTGTAGGCTGGTCATGGCTGTGACTCCGTGTCATGGCGAGACGATGGTTCGTCAAATTTAAATCAGTATACATCTAGCTTTGATTTGCGGCGTAAATTGATGTGAACGCGGGGTATTCGTTGCTTCAACACATAAAAAAAGCGCAGGTCTAAACCCACGCTCTTTGTTATTGCCCAGAGACGGGCTTATTTCATCACCACCAGCACACGAATCGAATCCGGTACCAATGACAGCTGATCCAACAGCGCCAATCCATCGGTGCGCTGTTTGCTAAGGCGTTCGATTTCGTCGTCGCGGACACTGGGGTTATGCGCTTTGAGGTAGACCAGACGGTCAAGCTCTTGTTGCAGGTGGTCGCCGTAGCGTTTTTGCGCGACTTCGGAGAAGCCTTTAATCTGGCTGCGGGCGATCTCTTCGGCTTGTTTATAGCGCTGTTCGATCACGTCGCGGCGCAGTTTGACCACTTGGCGTGCGTTGTTCATATCTAGCGCATGGATCTGCGGGTGCAGCATGGCGGAGTTGATGCGTGCCGACAGGTCTTGGCCATTTTCGCTCATGAGCACGCGGACCAGTTGCTGTGGCAAGCTGGCGGCGAGGTTCAGCACTTTCGGCGCGATGACTTCAACCCGGAACCAGGCTTCGATCAGGATCTTGCCAGCCGGGATCACGGAGCTTTTCAGCACGGCGACGTTGGCATTACCAAATGACTGAGTGCGTACCAGCTCAAAGATACGCCCCATGAGTGGATGCTCGACGGTCAGGTATTCGGTGTCTTCACGCGTCAAGGCTTGCTCGCGGTGAAAGCTTACGGTCATACCGTCTTCGGGCAGGTCGAGGCCGTCGACCAGCATGGTGTCGGAAGAGTGGATGATCAGCGTCGAATCGTGCTGCTCGTCGTGTTCGATATTGGTCGAGGACAGGAAGCGCAGCATAAAGTCCGGCAGGGTGTTGTTGGCATCCTGCTCCTGCATGGCGCGCACGATGCGGTTGGCCACGGTTGGACGACAGGAGTTGAACTCCAGCAGACGGTCACGACCGGCTTGTAGCTCGGCTTCGAGGTCGAGGCGTTCATCGTTGACTTGGCTCAGGAACACGTCAAAGCGTGCAGCGACATCGGCATCTTGATGGCTTTGCAGCAGCGCTTCTTTGAGCTCTGGCAAATGGTTTTCTTGCAACACTTGGGCTGTTGGCGAGATATGGCCAAAGATATCCAGTGCTTCGTTATACCAGCGGAACATACGCTCTTGGGCGGTATCCATCAGGTACGGCACGTGGATCTGGATGCGCTGGCGCTGACCGATGCGGTCGAGACGGCCGATACGCTGTTCCAGCACATCAGGGTTGGACGGCATGTCGAACAGCACCAGATTGCTGGCAAACTGGAAGTTACGCCCTTCCGAACCAATCTCAGAACACAGCAAAATCTGGGCGCCGTAGGTCTCATCGGCAAAGTATGCCGCGGCTTGGTCGCGCTCCAGCAGGCTCATCGCCTCGTGGAACATGGCGGTGCGAATGCCGCCGTGCACACGCAGCGCAAGCTCGAGAGACTCAACCACCGGGCCTGAACGGGCGATCAGCAGCACTTTATGATGTTTGAGTTCGGTTTTGAGTAGATTTAAGAGCCACGGCACTCGCGGGTCGGTCTGCATCCACTCGCCGTCGAGCTGTTGCTCTTCCGGCCACATTTGCTGGCGCAGGCTGCCGGTGCGTGGCCAGTCTGCTGGGGCGACCAGTGGCGCGGACAGGCAGTCGCGGCCTTGGAAGCCTTGGATCGCTTCACGCGTATTGCGGAACAGGATACGGCCCGTGCCATGACGGTCGAGCAACTCACTGATGGCGCGGTAGCGAGCATCCGGCGTGTCTTCGACCGGATGGCCGAGCAATGCGGTAATGGCTTCGTGCTGCGCTTCGTTGAGGCGGTCATCTGACATCAGGGCTTCGGCAACAACGGCGGTGCCTTCGTAGTTGGCTTCTTCGTCCAAGAAGTGCTGCAGGGTATCAAAGCGCTCAGGATCGAGCAGACGCAAACGGGCGAAATGGCTGTCTACACCGAGCTGTTCCGGGGTTGCGGTGAGCAGCAAGACACCGGCGGTTTGATCAGCAAACTCGGCGATGACATTGTAGCGGTCATTGCCGCCTTCATCTTCGTGCCAGGTCAGGTGATGGGCTTCATCGACGACCAGCAGATCAAAGCCTGCTTCTAAGGCTTGAGCTTTTAGATCGGCGTGATCAAGTAGCAAGTCGATGCTGGCAATGATGCAGCTTTCACTGGCAAATGGATTGGTATCAGGTTCGTTTTCTTTTAAGAAAGCGGTACGCTCGAGGTCAAACAACGAAAAGTTGAGATTGAAACGGCGGCGCATTTCGATCATCCACTGGTATTGCAGCGAGTCCGGCACGAGTACCAGAATGCGTTCGCTACGACCGGTGGTCAGTTGCTGATGCATGATCAGACCGGCTTCGATGGTCTTGCCCAGACCGACTTCATCGGCCAGCAGGACGCGTGGCGCGAGACGGCGGCCGACTTCATGGGCGATATAGAACTGATGCGGGATCAGGCCGACCCGGGGGCCGATCATGCCGCGTAGTGGGCTAGTGGCCATACGAGACTGCATCAGCAGCGCTTCGATGCGCAAGTCGTACCATTCTTTGGGTTCGAGCTGGCTGGCGAGCAGACGCTCAAGCGGACGCGCGAGCTGCAGATGCGCCGCTAGACGGGTTTCCGACAGAGTCTTGGTGATCTCGGGGTCGGCGACTTGGCTGCAGCTATAGCGCAGTACACCAGCATGCAGTTCGGTCGAGATGACCAGCCAGTCGATGCCGTCTAAATCAGTGAGCGAATCACCGGGAGCAAATACGATACGGGATAAAGGTGCAGTAGCACGCGCATAGACGCGTGTCTCGTCACTCTTTGGAAATAAAATACTGATCGTCCGCTCATCAACATCAATGAGTACACCTAATCCGAGT
>JASLJP010000191.1 GCA_030152425.1 Aquirhabdus sp. | reverse complement strand
GCCAGCCACGCTGGAGTGGAGCAGATCCAGCTATGGGTGGTCGAAGGCGTGCTGGAGCCGGAAGGGAGTCAGCCGGAGGAGTGGCGTTTTGGCGGTGTCGCACTGGCACGGGCACGACGCGCGCTGCGCCTGACTTATGATCTGGAGGTCAATCCGGCAGGCGTCGCGCTGGCACTGGATCTGCTGGACGAGATCGCCGCACTGGAGCGTCAGCTCCGTTGTCATGTTGCGGCTTATTAGTGTTGTGATATATTTTGGTCGACACGCGCGAAAGCGTGAAATAAGTGGCATGATAAAGCGCAGCCATATCGTTTAGCCGCAGTTCTGTTAAACGGTAGCCCGTGATGCAACACCTTGTGCGATAAGGAAGTCTTGCTCGATGACGACACCAGAACAACCGCTAGCCGCCGCACCGACCCCTGACGCCTCCGCGTCAAACCTGCCCGCGCCGCGTCCGGCAGCCAAGGTATGGCGTAGAACTGGATCGGGTCTGTTGGTCTTGGTGCTGGTCGTCCTGCTGCTGGGGGTCGGGGGGGTGGTAGCCTGGTATCGCTGGCATCTGCCTGCACGGCCGGACAATCAGGCGCAGATCAATCTCGGCACGCCCGACGTGTGGCTGCATAGCCAAAACCTCGCCCTGCTGCCGCACGACTTGCTGCAGGTGCCGATCCTCAAGAGCCTGCTCACCGAAGATTTCCTCTACTTTTATCAACAAGACGTCGACTGGCTGAGCCTGCAGGGCGCGCTACGTCGTATCAGCTTTGAGCACGACCTCAAGTGGTCGGACGATCTGCTCAAAGACGTGGCCAGCGCCCCGACCGATGTTTATCTGTGGCGCGATGGCACCCATGCACTGCGCTATTGGGCCGTGAGCATCCAGCGTGACTACCTGCTCACGCTGGCCCAGCAGTTGGCTCAGCTCAAATGGGCGACCGATAAACAAGTCACCGAAGTCGGTCGTATCGACGTCGATGGCGACTCGGTGCCCTTGCTTAAGATTTCGCTGTCATCGACGCGCAGTATCATGCTGGTCGCGCATGGCCGTCGTTTGGTCCTGTTTTCCGACAGCAGTATGCTGAGCCGGGATCAGGGTAAACTCGACCCCCACGCCGACAGCTTTGTCCAAGCCCTGCTCGCCAAAGATCCAGCGCAGCGCAGTACGCTGATCAGCGGCACACAAGCCCCGCATATGACCATTGAGCAGCCGCAAACCATCTGGATGTCGAACCGGTTCTTTGCCTTAGGCTATGGCGCGCTGATTCCGGATATACAGGCGCTGCGTTTTGATTATGACGGCAAGCAGTGGACGGGCAAGGCCAATACGCGCCATGTCACCCCTGATCCCGAGATCTGGCGTCAGATTCCGGCCTATGCGGCGCTGTGCAGCAGCACCAGCATTGATTGGACACAGGTCGAGTCGGTGCTGCAAGCCGCCTCCGCCCCCCTAGAACAACTGATCAAAAGCAAAACGCTGGAAAGCCTGTCGCCGACCGGCGCGGTGTGTTGGTACGCCGAGGCGGGCGACGATGTGGCACAGCCACTGTTTATCGCTCTACGCGGTCAGCAATCTGCCGCCATTGCACCTAAAGACATCGAAGCACTCTTTAATTGGGGCATCGCCAGCAACCGCGACGATGAGAAAGCCGTCCGCGCCCTGCAAGCCCAGCAGCGCGGCTTGAATGCCCAGATCAAATCGGCCAAAGACGACTTGAAAGCACTGCAAGAAGAAGCCGAGGCGCTGAGCAAGTCGGATCGCAAAGACATGGCTGCGACTGAGCGCGACGCCGAGGACCAATCCGCCAAAGATAATATCAAGAGCAAGCAAAGCGAGATCGACGCGTTCCAACTGCAAAAAGATGACCTGGTCACCCAGATCAAAGCCGCACAAAAAGCGGGCGAGCCAGAGCGTAAAGCCGCACAGGCCTTGACCACGCGCCAGCAGGACGGCTTTACCCTGCTACACCGCAGCAAACCGATCGCCCCCGACCAGCACGCCAACCCGACCTTGGCCTATGACAGTCATGTGCTGTATTTCTCGCCCAGTCCCGCCTTGGTGCAGCGCGCCATCACGGTCGCCAAGCGCAGCTACCCCAATGTGCAGGAAGAAAGCAAAGGCTTGATCGACCCCAAAGCCATCACGCTGCTGTATAGCAATCCCGCTAAGCTGGCACAGCTCTTCACCCAGACTGGTCAGGCGGCCTTGCCGCAAAAGACGGCGGGCAGACTGCGTACCGCGTTTGACTACCATATGCCGAGCCGTATGAGCGCGCTGGCCGCGCAGCCCCCCTTTACCGTGACTGTGCCCAATCCCACCGAAGTGGTCGGACCGGGATCGCGCTGGGAGTCGCTGGTCATGCACACTGCGCATGAGTGAGGGTGTCAGTCGGCGCCGGTGGCTGGCGCAGATGACGGGCATGGCGCTGCTCTCTGCTGTGGCGCCCTACGCCCGTGCCTTGATGCCGATGCAGGACAGCCCTTTGCCGACCAAGGCGCACTCGGCGGGGCTGCGCCTGACGGCGAGCCAGATCGAGGCGGTGCGGCAGTGGATGCAGCTCATCGTCAGCCAGCAGCTCAATCACGGCCCGACGCCGCGCTGGCAGCAGCATGATTGTGTGGGCTTGGTGCGCTTTGCCGCTGGCGAGGCGCTTAGGGCGCATGATCCGCGCTGGTTACGTGCCAATGGGTTGCTCGGACGGCGACTGCCGCCGGAGCCAGCGTTGAGCGCCGCTCAGCTCGCTGCGCTACGCCATTTGTGGTGGCGTGCCGATGGCCAGCAGGGGGCGTATGTCAGCGCCATGGAGCTGGTGCAGTACAACAGCCAGTACATCGGCCGTGACCTGATCAGCGCCCAGCCTGCAGACGTGCTGTTGTTTGATCAGGGACAGGCGCAACATGTGATGATCTGGATGGGGCAGTACATCGCCTACCACACCGGTACCGTGACACCGAGTGACAATGGACTACGCGCGTATTCTTTAGCGACCTTAATGAATTGGAAAGACACCCGATGGCAGCCTCAAGCACACAATCCCAATTTCCTCGGTCTATTTCGGTTGACCTTGCTCAGCACGTCCTAAGCGCGCTGCTGTGTAGTGTGCTGGTGCTGTTCTGGGTCACGGCGGCGCATGCGGCCGATGACACGCCGCAAAACGCCGGATTCTTTATCTTGGCCGACCGCAGCTATAGCCCCGATGAGCAGGCGCAGGTACGGCTGGAAATGCAAGACGTCAGTGCCGTACATGCCAATGCCGGGGTCGAGATCGCAGTGTATAAAGTCCCCAATCCGATCGGATTTTTGCAAGCACAGACCAATCTGCACCGCATCAATGTCAAGGCCGTGCCTAAACAAGCCGGTGTCTGGAACTCGGTCGTCGCCATCTGGGACCGTGTCACCCGCTCGGCACGCATGCTGTGGCGCGCGCTGTTTAGCGAGGATGCGCGGCGCAGCACGGTCGATGTGGTGCCCGATCTGCATCAGCGCCCCGATCTGCTGACCGGCCATCCGCGCAGCCCTGAGTCGGCCTATCAGCCGCTGGCGGGCTTTAGCCCCGTTGGCCGTTTCCGCTATCCATTGCAGTTTGGCAAGGACATCACCTCGGCCGAAGCCGTGCTGGCCGGCGCCAATGTCGACGGCAGCATCACCCAACAGCCCGCCGAAGACGGTGAGGGCAGCAGCACACCCGCAGAGCCGCCGAAGCCTGCGCCGTATAGCAATGGCAATGTCTATGTGCCAGTCGGCAAGCTCGCGCCGGGACTGTATATCGTCGAGGCCATGCTCGGTGAGCAGCGCGCAGTGACCATGCTGTTTGTCGGTCATACCGTGGCGGTCAATAAACTCAGCGCCTCCGAGCTGCTGGTCTGGACGGTAAACCGTCTGAGCGGCGTACCGGTCGGCGATGTCGAGGTGCATTGGAACGATGGCACCGCCGATCTGCAGAGCGGCAAGACCAGCGCCCAAGGCTGGGTGCAACTGAGCCATACCGCACCGGAAAAAACCTATGTTTATGCCGTCGATCCTGAGGGCGGTGTACTGATCTCGGAAAATTTCTACTACGACAGTGAAATCTATAACACTAAACTGTATGCCACCACCGACCGCCCCCTGTATCGCGCGGGCGACACCGTGCAGCTTAAGGTCGTGGGGCGCGAGTTTTTAAACGCGCGCGACTCCAAAGGACTGGCCTCCGCTCC
>JASLJP010000178.1 GCA_030152425.1 Aquirhabdus sp. | reverse complement strand
CCATCAGCTCGACTATGCCCATTGGTATGGTTTCATGATGACTAAACCGATGAAACTGTTTAGCTTACTGACGGTTCTGAGCCTTGCAGGTCATGCATGGGTCGGGATTTGGACGGTATTTACTGATTATGTGAAATCGGTCGGTGTGCGCTTGGTTCTGCAAGCAGCCACAGTGATTGCGATCATTGTATTCGTATTTTGGGGTGTCCAGATTTTCTGGTAATCGAAGTTAAATAGGTTGAGGAGAACATTTGTGGCTACTATGTCCAAAGATGACATGAGCAATATCAAGACCTTGAACTTCGACGCCGTGATTGTCGGTGGCGGTGGTTCAGGCATGCGCGCGTCATTACAGCTTGCCCGCGCAGGTCTTAAAGTTGCAGTTTTAACCAAAGTATTTCCAACCCGCTCGCATACGGTTGCTGCCCAAGGTGGCGTCGGTGCAAGTCTGGGTAATATGGCTGAAGATAACTGGCACTATCACTTTTACGACACCGTAAAAGGTGGTGACTGGCTCGGCGATGAAGACGCGATTGAGTTCATGACCCGCGAAGCACCAAAAATGGTGTATGAGCTGGAACACATGGGTATGCCGTTTGACCGTAACGCCGATGGTACGATCTATCAGCGTCCATTCGGTGGTCATAGCTCGAACTACGGCGAAAAAGCCGTACCGCGCGCCTGTGCTGCTGCCGACCGTACCGGTCATGCGCTGCTGCATACGCTGTATCAAAAAAATCTGGAAATGGGCACTCAATTCTTCGTAGAGTGGATTGCGCTCGACATCATTCGTGATGACGACGGCGATGTGCTCGGCGTGACCGCGATCGATCAAGAAACCGGTACTGTGGGTGTGTTCCAAGCCAAAGCCACCCTGTTCGCAACCGGTGGTGCAGGTCGTATTTTTGCGGCATCGACCAATGCGTTCATCAACACCGGTGATGGCCTTGGCATGGCTGCGCGTGCAGGCATTCCATTGCAAGACATGGAATTCTGGCAGTTCCACCCAACGGGTGTGGCTGGTGCAGGCGTGCTGTTGACCGAAGGTTGCCGTGGTGAAGGCGGCGTACTGCGTAACGCCAATGGCGAAGCGTTTATGGAACGTTATGCCCCGACGTTGAAAGACTTGGCACCGCGTGACTTCGTATCGCGTTCGATGGACCAAGAGATCAAAGAAGGCCGTGGCTGTGGTCCGCGTAAAGACTACGTCATGCTCGATCTGACCCACTTGGGTAAAGAAACGATTATGAAGCGTCTGCCATCGGTGTTTGAGATCGGTAAGAAGTTTGCCAACGTCGACTGTACCAAACAAGCTATTCCTGTCGTACCGACCATCCATTATCAAATGGGCGGTATTCCGACCAACATCCACGGTCAAGTCGTCGTGCCGAAAGATGGCGAGCCGAATGTCGTGGTCAAGGGTCTGTATGCGATTGGCGAATGCTCCTGCGTGAGTGTCCACGGTGCGAACCGTTTGGGCACCAACTCGCTGCTCGATCTGATCGTGTTTGGTAAAGCCGCCGGTGATCACATCGCTGAGCTGTGCAACAAGTCCTCCAGCGACTACAAGCCACTGCCAAACCATGTGCTGCAACGCAGTATGGGTCGTATCGACAAACTGCAAAATTCCACCCAAGGTGAGAACGCGCAGGATGTTGCAGATGCGATTCGTGCCACCATGCAAACCCACGCTGCCGTGTTCCGTACACAGGCGATGATGGATGAGGGTGTGAAGCAGATTTTGGCGCTGGAATCCCGCGTTAAAAACATCCATCTGGGCGATAAATCGCAAGTGTTTAACACTGCGCGTATCGAAGCCTTGGAAGTTGAAAATCTGTACGAAGCTGCCAAAGCAACCATGATCTCTGCTGCTGCACGTCATGAATGCCGTGGTGCGCATACCGTGGTGGACTACGAGTATCCTGCGGACCATCCAACGATGGCCAATGGTCGTAACGACGAAGAGTGGCGCAAGCATACCCTGTGGTTCTCTGAAGATAACCGTTTGGAATACAAGCCTGTGCGTACCAAACCGTTGACTGTAGATCCCATTCCGCCTAAACCGCGTACATTCTAATCAGGAGATTATGAGATGAGTCACGGTATCCGTACTTTTGAAATCTATCGCTATGATCCTGATAAGGATAAAGCGCCGTACATGCAGACGTTTCAAGTTCAGTTAGAAGACAGCGACCGTATGTTGCTGGACGCGCTGATCAAGCTCAAAAAGCAAGATGAGACCCTGTCGTTCCGCCGCTCCTGCCGCGAAGGCATCTGCGGTTCGGACGGTATGAACATCAATGGCAAAAACGGTTTGGCATGTCTGCAAAACCTCAATGATTTGCCTGCGAAAATCATTCTGCGCCCACTCCCAGGTCTGCCAGTGATTCGCGACCTCGTGGTCGATATGACCCAATTTTATACCCAGTATGAAAAAGTGCGTCCATATCTGATCAACGAGCAGCCAGCACCACCGACCGAGCGCCTGCAGTCTCCTGAAGATCGTGAGAAGCTGGACGGCCTGTACGAGTGTATTCTCTGTGCATGCTGCTCGACATCTTGCCCATCATTCTGGTGGAATCCAGACAAGTTCCTGGGGCCATCTGCCTTGATTCAGGCGTATCGCTTCATCGCGGATAGCCGTGATAAAGATACTGCAAAACGTCTGGCCGATCTGGATGATCCGTTTAGTTTGTTCCGTTGCCGTGGCATCATGAACTGTGTGTCGGTCTGCCCGAAAGGTTTGAACCCGACCAAAGCGATTGGCCATATCCGCAACATGATCCTTGATCAAGCCGGATAAGCAACCCTCCTTTAAAAAAACGCACATTGATATGTGCGTTTTTTTTGCCTCATGCATCGGATTGATGGGAATATGGCGCTTTTTGGTGATGTTTTAGACGTCGTCGGGGTAATATTTCTCAGGTTAATATCAGCTATAGTTCAAAAAAATCAAGTGGGCTTGGTTCGCCATGATAGGATTTTGAACCATGAAATATCAAGATACATATTGGACTGAAGCAGCCTGATTTTTAACCGTAATCACTATGTTTTTTGCCATTTTATTGCAATTTTTGGCAATGGGTATTTGTGTTCAATGAGAGCATAATTCATGCCAGAAAAGCCATATTGGCGAAGTAGGTGGCGTATTTTTCCGCCTCTTTCGCCAATCTGACTTGTACAAAAATGTCCATCCTAAACTGGACTGTTTGAAGTAGCTCAACCCCTGCAGATCACTGTACGAACAGTGCGCGCCATGCTCTACAAAAACGAACGTAAAACGTGCGTTTGTGGCTGGTAGGCGCGTGATGTTTGGCATAGTCTTAGCAGATTGTCTGCGTGTTTTCGGCGCGGATATCTTGGCGGTTCGAGTGCTTTTGGTCGATCTGAACTCAGGCCGTTATAGCGGTGCTGAGGGCGCATGAGACAGTTTGGTGATTAGACATGTTTAGGCGCAGGGTGATGATCCACTGTCCGTGGTCGTCGCGCTGTAAAGGTTAGATTGTTGATGATTTAAAGACGAGTAAACTCATGCAAGAGGCACAGATGCAGCGAGCGGATACCGAGCTATCCGGAGAAAACGCGGCCTATATCGAAGAACTCTATGAGCACTATCTGACCGACCCGAATTCGGTCAGTTCAGATTGGCAAGCATTGTTTGACCAATATCCCAAAGGCGATCAGCCGCATAGTAATGTGATTGAACAGTTCCTCCTGTTGGGACGAAATTCCACCCGTTTGCAACCGATGGCGCAGAGTTCAGTCAGTACTGATCATGAGCGTCGCCAAGTCGGTGTACTGCAACTCATTGCCGCTTATCGCAACCGCGGCCATCAAAAAGCAAATCTTGATCCACTCGGCCTCATGGTTCGTCAGCGTGTGCCAGATCTGGATCTGGCCGCCCATGGACTGTCCCGTTCCGATCTCGATACCACCTTTCAAACCGGCAATCTGCAAATCGGTAAATCCGAAGCGACTTTGGGTGAGATGGTCACTGCGATGGAAGCCATCTACTGCAGCACCGTGGGTGCTGAGTATATGCACATCGTCGATACCAAAGAGCGCCGTTGGTTGCAAGAACGCCTAGAAAGCGCGCGCGGTATTCCGCAGTTCAGTGACAAAGCCAAAAAAGCCATTCTGGAACGTCTGACCGCAGCCGAGGGCTTGGAAAAGCTGCTGGGTAGCAAATACGTCGGCGCCAAGCGCTTTGGTCTGGAAGGCGGCGAGAGCTTCATTCCGATGGTCAATGAGATCATCCAGCGCGCCGGTACCTTCGGCACGCGTGAAGTCGTGATCGGTATGCCACACCGTGGCCGTCTGAACATGCTGGTCAACATCTTGGGTAAAAATCCAGCCGATCTGTTTGGTGAGTTTGAAGGCAAGACCTTCAATACCAAAGGTTCAGGCGATGTGAAATATCACCAGGGTTACTCCAGTAACGTCATGACCGCGGGCGGCGAAGTCCATCTGGCCTTGGCGTTTAACCCGTCTCACCTTGAAATCGTCAGCCCCGTGGTTGAAGGCTCAGTCCGTGCGCGCCAAGTCCGCCGTGATGATGTGGGCGGCGACATGGTTCTGCCGATCATCTGCCATGGCGATGCGGCGTTTGCCGGCCAAGGCGTGGTGATGGAAACCTTCCAGATGTCGCAAACCCGTGCCTATACCACGGGCGGTTCGATCCATATCGTCGTCAATAACCAGGTTGGTTTTACCACCAGCCGTCCGGACGATGCGCGTTCGACCGAATACTGTACCGATATCGCCAAGATGGTGCAGTGTCCGATTTTCCACGTCAATGGCGATGACCCGGAAGCGGTGATCTTCATCACCCAGCTTGCGGTTGACTACCGCATGCAGTTCCACCGCGATGTGGTGATTGACCTGTTCTGCTATCGTCGCCGTGGTCATAACGAAGCCGACGAGCCCTCCGCAACGCAACCGATCATGTATCAGGTGATCGCCAAGCTGCCGACCACCCGCACGCTGTATACCGATAAATTGGTCTCCAGTGGGGTGATCAGCCGCGCCGATGCCGATCAAATGGTTGAAGACTATCGTGATGCGGTCGAAAAGGGCGAGCATGTCGCCAATGCCTTGGTCGGTGAGCCAAACAAGGCCCTGTTTATCGACTGGAAACCCTATCTCGGTCATAGCCTCGTTGACGACTACAACACCGGTGTTGACATCAATACCTTAAAAGCACTTGGAACGCAGATGAACCTGCTGCCAGATGGCTTTGTGCTGCAAAAGCAAGTTCAGAAAGTGATCGATGATCGCCTCAAGATGCAGCATGGTGAAATCCCGTTGAACTGGGGTGCCGCCGAAACGCTGGCCTACGCCACGCTGCTCAATGAAGACTTCCTTGTGCGTTTGACCGGCCAGGACGTGGGTCGTGGTACGTTCTCGCATCGTCATGCCGAGCTGTTTAATCAGGTCGACGGTGAGATGTACCTGCCGCTGCAACATATCAAGCCCAATCAGCCGCGATTTGCCTTGTACGACTCGCTGTTGTCCGAAGTGGCGGTGCTGGCCTTTGAATACGGCTATGCGACCACCATTCCAAATGGCCTGATCATCTGGGAAGCGCAGTTTGGTGACTTCTTAAACGGTGCGCAGGTCGTTGTCGACCAGTTCATCTGTAGCGGTGAAACCAAATGGGAGCGCGTCTGCGGTCTGACCCTGCTGCTGCCACATGGCTACGAAGGCCAAGGCCCTGAGCACTCCTCAGCGCGTCTGGAGCGTTTCTTACAGCTGTGTGCCGAAGACAATATGCAGGTCTGTACACCAACCACGCCTGCACAGATTTTCCATCTGCTGCGTCGTCAAGCGGTACGCCCGATCCGTAAACCGTTGGTCGTCATGTCACCGAAGAGCCTGTTGCGTCATAAACTGGCCGTGTCTGATCTATCTGAACTCGCCACCGGCAAGTTTGAAACTTTGATCGATGAAGTCGATCCGATCGACAAAGCAGCCGTCACCCGCGTGATCGTCTGCGGCGGCAAAGTGTACTACGACCTGCTGGAACAGCGCCGTGAACTGAACCTGACTGATGTCGCGATCGTGCGTATCGAGCAGCTCTATCCGTTCCCTGCCGCGCGTTTGGGCAAGGTGCTCGAAGCCTATCCAAACAACAAACAGGTGGTCTGGTGTCAAGAAGAGCCACAAAACCAAGGCGCTTGGTCGTTTGTTGCCCCACTACTTTATCCTGTTCTCTTTGAAGTGAAGCCTGGTACTCCGGTACGTTGTGCATCACGTCCTGCATCTGCTGCCCCTGCCTGTGGGTCAGCGTATTTACATGCGAAACAACAAACATCACTGGTTGCAGCCGCACTCGGTATAGACGAAGAATCTGAAGGAGCATCATCGAATGGCCACTGAAATTAAAGCACCCGTATTCCCTGAGTCGGTAGCGGATGGCACAGTTGCCGCATGGCACAAGAAAGTCGGCGAACCTGTCAAGCGTGATGAAGTACTGGCAGATATTGAAACCGATAAAGTCGTGCTTGAAGTCGTAGCTCCTGCAGACGGCGTACTGACCAGCATCGCCAAAGGCGAAGGCGATACCGTCCTTTCTGGTGAAGTATTGGCTCAGTTTGAAGCCGGTGCTGCAGCCGCACCAGCAACGGCAGCGGCCGCACCTACAGCTGCGCCTGAAGCCGCGCCAGCGCCAGCCGCAGCATCAACCGCTGCTGCATCTGCCGACCAAAGCCCAGCCGTGCGGAAGGCGGTGGTTGAAAACAACATTGATCCAGCCGATGTCGCTGGTTCAGGTCGTGGCGGCCGCGTCACCAAAGAAGATGTCACTGCACATCTGACTGCGCCAAAAGCAGCCCCTGCTGCGTCAGCAGCGCCTGCAACGGCCGTATCACTGGCAGTTGGCGAGCGTGTTGAAAAACGTGTGCCGATGACGCGCCTGCGCCAACGTGTTGCACAGCGTCTGCTGTCTGCCGCCCAAGAAACCGCCATGCTGACCACGTTTAACGAAGTCAACATGAAACCCATCATGGATATGCGTAAAGCCTACGGCGATCGCTTTGAAAAACGTCATGGCACCCGTCTGGGCTTTATGTCGTTCTTCGTCAAAGCAGCGACCGAAGCCCTGAAACGCTTCCCTGCGGTCAATGCCTCACTCGATGGCACCGACATCGTCTATCACGGCTACTATGACATCGGCGTAGCGGTATCGTCCGACCGTGGTCTGGTGGTGCCTGTACTGCGTGATACCGACCGCATGAATCTGGCTGAAGTCGAAAAGAACATCATCGACTACGGGACCAAAGCACGTGATGGCAAACTCGGCATCGAAGACATGACAGGCGGCACATTTACCATTTCTAATGGGGGTGTGTTCGGTTCATTGCTGTCGACACCGATCCTGAACCCGCCACAAACCGCGATCTTGGGTATGCACAAGATCCAACAACGTCCAATGGCTGTTGATGGTCAAGTGGTGATCCTGCCGATGATGTACTTAGCCTTGTCATACGATCATCGTATGATCGATGGCAAAGAAGCGGTGAGTTTCTTGGTCACCCTGAAAGATCTAGTCGAAGATCCGGCACTGCTGCTGTTGGATCTGTAAGGTTGCTGTCGTCTTGCTGCGTGTCGCGGCAAGACGGAGCTTTGGTGCGTTGCATCTGATGCACGACCGAAATTCCGAGCAGCATGCATCACGAGCGCGTGCTGCTGGCTAGCAACATCACTTAATGAGGAAAGAACAGATGACGCAACAATACGATCTCGTCGTGATCGGCGGTGGCCCAGGCGGCTACGAAGCAGCGATCCGTGGCGCCCAAGTAGGTTTAAAAGTCGCTTGTATCGAAAAGCGCGTCCATAAAGGCAAGCCTGCACTGGGTGGCACTTGCTTGAATGTCGGCTGTATCCCATCAAAAGCATTGCTCGACTCATCCCATCGCTATGAAGCGACCGTGCATGATCTTGGTGCGCATGGCATCACCACCGGTGACGTCGCCATCGACATTCCGACCATGATCGCGCGTAAAGACAAAATCGTTGACCAATTGACCAGCGGTATCGCCGGTCTGTTTACCGGTAACAAGATTGAATGGCTGCAAGGCACAGGCAAACTGCTGGCAAACAAGCAAGTCCAGTTTACCCCCTTGGCTGGCGGTGAGGCACAGATCCTTTCGGCAACCAACGTGATCTTGGCCACGGGTTCCGTGCCAGTGAATATTCCGGTCGCCCCAGTGAATGACGTCGAAATCGTCGACTCCACGGGCGCGCTGGAATTCACCACCGTCCCTAAAACACTGGGCGTGATCGGTGCGGGAGTGATTGGTCTGGAGCTAGGCTCCGTGTGGCGTCGCCTCGGCGCGGAAGTCGTGGTTTTTGAAGCCCTCGACACCTTCCTGCCAACAGCGGACAAGGCTGTTGCCAAAGAAACGCAAAAGCTGCTGACCAAACAAGGCCTGGATATCCGTCTCGGCGCCAAAGTCACCGCGACTCAAGTTGCCGATGGTCAGGTCACCGTCAGTTATAACCAAGCCGGTGAAGACAAGACGCAAACTTTTGATCGCCTGATCGTCTGTGTGGGTCGTAAAGCCTATGCCGCCGACCTGTTGGCCGAAGATACCGGTATCAAACTGACTGAACGTGGTTTGATTGATGTCAATGACCAATGCCTGACGTCCGTTGCGGGTGTCTATGC
>JASLJP010000009.1 GCA_030152425.1 Aquirhabdus sp. | reverse complement strand
AGCCAAGGCTGCGCCAGCGCAAAGTTGTCGCCGCCGCTGCCGAGCAGGGGTTGGGCTTGCCAGAGGGTCAGTGCCTTTTGCCACAGCATGTCACGCAGTGAGCTATCGGTACGCACCAGTGCGTGGCTAGCCAGATTGGGCAGGGTCAGGGAGAGTAGGGCATATAGCCCGGCGGCCACGGCGCTACTGACCAGCGGCAAACGGAGCTGCTGCCAAGAGGTGCGTAGCCATGCTGCCATCATCAGTCCCAGTACGATCGCCAGCAATCCTGCGCGCGCGCCGTCAAACAAAAATGCCAACACATAGAGTGTCGATACCCCGCCGACCAGCAGCGTCATGGCGAGCGTACGGCGTGGTTGCGCGCGGTCGCGATCGTGGGCTAGCCATGCCGGACGCTGCCACAGCAGAAATAAACAGGGCAGCAGCGCATCGTCAAACATACGAATATTGCTAAAAGACTGGTGCCATGCCAGCTCACCCGCGCTGTCCGGTGTACCGATCAGGGCGAGCGGCAGATAAACGACGGTCAGCATGGGGGTGAGGGCGAGTAGGGCGGCGATCTGTGCGGCACGCGCAGGGTGTTGTTTGAGCAGGGTCGCCTGTGCCCAGACACCGGCAGCGAGTAGACCATACAGCGCGGCATCGGCTGCCGCATAGCCCGGGTGGGTGCTGGCATAGATCGAGAGCGCGGTGCATCCGAGCATGGCTGCAAATACGGCGGCCAACGGGCGCGAACTCAATACAGGGATGGGGTGGCGGTTGCACATGGCATAACTGCCGAGCAGCAGCAGGAGGATGATCTGCGCGATGCGCATTTGATCATAGGGTGCGGTGACCCAGTAGAGCGTCGCACCGCTAAACGCAAAAAAGGCGTATAGCGGTGTGCCAGAGCAGAGCAGCGCCTGTAGTCCAGCGCTGATCCGGCTGCGGGTGGACGGCTCGGCGCGGGCTGGCTGCTTAGGCACGGATGTGGCGCATACGGTTTTGTTTGGTTTCGAGGTAGGCGGCGTTGTGCGGGTTTTCGCCGACATGTAGCGGGGTGCGCGCCACGACGTCGAGACCCAGTGCGGTCAATGCTTCGATTTTGGCCGGGTTGTTGGTCACCAGGTTCACTTTTTGCACGCCTAAATACTGCAGCATCACTTGGCACATTTCGTAGGTGCGGGCGTCGGCGGGTAGGCCGAGCAGCAGGTTGGCATCCAGCGTGTCGTGGCCTTGGTCTTGCAGCGCGTAGGCGCGGATCTTGTTTGGCAAACCGATGCCGCGACCTTCTTGACGCAGATAGAGCAGTGCACCACGACCTGCTGTCGCGATCAGGTCGAGGGTGGAGTTGAGCTGTGGGCCACAGTCGCAGCGCAGGGAACCAAATGCATCACCGGTCAGACACTCCGAATGGATCCGCACCAATACCGGCTCGTCCAAGATCGGTGCAGGGTCTGTGCTTAGAGGATCGACAAGCCCGATCGACAGGGCAAGGTGCTCTTGGCCTGTTTCAGGGTCTTCAAACACCGAAATATCGAATAGCCCATGCGTGGTCGGCAGTTTAGATGCAGCAACAAACTCAACAGACATTGTCCACTCAGCACAACATATAAAGGATTGTTAGTATAGCGCAGCTTGAGCCATGTTGGTGCGGATCAGTGCTGACCATGGGTGACCTTGCATTCATACCGGGGGTATCATCCGGGCGGATCTTTGGGCGAGATGACCCGTGCAGTCAGGCGAAATACACCGCCCGCCTGATCTGGCGCAGGATTCACGCTATAATGATCTGCAGTAGATTTGGTCGGACTGGCTGTCAAGTCATCAAATTTACATTCAATTTTCAGCATGGCTTCACGCGGCCGTCGCCCGGCCGACGTAAAATTTATGCAGAGAAAGGCCGTGACAATGCTGTGCAGTGTATATCGTTTGCAAATAACACCTAAGCTTTTGCATAAGTCACACTAGGTCATTTACAGCAAGAGTGATAGCATTCTACTTTGCGGCAAGGTACGCGATCCGCGATCGACCATACAATCGGCGTGCGGGCAGCGTAGACCGCCTGAATATCCTGACGCCAGACTGGATTGCAAAACAGTCGGGCAGTGCCGCCCAAATTTAGTTAAGCTATTGTTAAGTTGTTAAGAAATCTATTCAGTATTTTCCCACCTTCGTTTTTTGGCGACTCGATACGCGATGATGTATACCCAAATTCCTACTCTGCGCCCCGACACGCCGCTGCTTGATACCATCGACGCGCCGGCGCAGCTCAAAGCCCTTTCAGTCGCTGAGCTGACGACGCTTGCGGCCGAGCTACGTGCGTACCTGTTGTATGCGGCGGGGCAGAGTGGCGGGCATTTTGGTGCCAATCTCGGCGTGGTCGAGCTGACCATTGCGCTGCATAGCGTACTCGACACCCCGCGCGACCGTCTGGTGTGGGATGTGGGTCATCAGGCCTATCCGCACAAAGTCCTGACCGGCCGCCGCGAGCAACTGACCACCATCCGCAGCAAACATGGCCTAGCGGCATTCCCCTGCCGCAGTGAGTCCGAGTACGATACTTTTGGCGTCGGACACTCGTCGACCTCGATCTCTGCGGCACTGGGTATGGCGCTGGCCTTGCGCTATCAAGCCAAACTGCGCCCAAACACCCCCCCCGCCCGTGTAGCTGCCGTGATCGGCGATGGCGCGATGACGGCCGGTATGGCGTTTGAGGCGCTGTGTGATGCGGTCGAGCACAATGCCGATTTA
>JASLJP010000083.1 GCA_030152425.1 Aquirhabdus sp. | reverse complement strand
TACAGCATATAGGGTTAAAGGCGCACATACGATACGACACGGGGTCGTATCGCAGTGCCGTTGCTTAGATATGCTGTTCGATGAACGCAACCAGTTGTGAGCGAGGTGCTGAGCCGACTTTCTGATCCACTTTTTCACCATTCTTGAAGATCAGCAGTGCTGGAATGTTGCGAATGTTGTAGTCGGCAGAGGTCTGTTCGTTGGCGGTGACGTCAACTTTAACGATCTTGATCTTGCCATCGTACTCTGCGGACAGGGCTTCCAGTACCGGTGCGATTTGTTTACATGGTGCACACCAGCTTGCCCAGAAATCAACAAGTACAGGAATGTCAGAATCCAAAACGTCGGCTTTAAAATTGCTGTCGCTGGTGTTGATAATGTCGCTCATGGCGTACTCCAAATGAATGCATGATGTATCGGTTGATCGTGTGTATCGACGTACAGTACCTACCTGTCACACCTCGTGCAGAATGCGTCGGTGTCGTGGGTGTCGCTATCGTACGATGCTAGAACAAGATATGTAGGATCGTGGGGTGATTTTCAAGGGTATTGGGGTGAGTGTCAAATGGAGTGTTTTGATTGCCATGATCGGATCTGTCGATAGTGGGCGGGGTTTTACATATTTTAGGCCGCGATTCTACGCGGGGAATGCCTGCCGTACTGATTATATTGTGACTTTTTTATGACAGCCAATGGGTGATTTGACGCTATTTTCATGACGTTTTGATTGGGTTTTGATGACGTTTCGCGTTAAACTGAAATCCTGTCATGCGCGCGTCACGGTGATTTGCTGCGGCGACGTAGACCGTGATCTAAGTCGCAAAATTGGGCGATAGTCTGTGTTTAGCCTGCAATATTCTGCTTTTGACAGCATTTATATTTTGTTTTTATAGCCTTTTTCTCGATTTTATTTTACTCGTTTTTGGATAGTGTGCTGATGGCTGATTTTTTCCCTGAAGAAGAACTTCTGGCTGCGATTGATCTGGGATCAAATAGTTTCCATTTGGCAATCGCACGTTTGGATCATGGTGAGGTGCGTAAAGTCGCGTCCATGTCCGAAAAAGTACAGCTAGCGGCTGGGCTTGATGCCGACAAAGTGCTGAGCGTCGAGGCGCAGCAGCGTGGTCTGGACTGTTTGTCGCGCTTTGTCGGGCGACTGGGCAGTGTGCCCCCGCAGCGTATGCGCATCGTGGCGACCAACGCCTTGCGTGAGGCGACCAATGCCCAAGAGTTTATCGACCAAGCGCAGCGTATTTTGCCCAAGTCGATCGAGATCATCGCGGGGCGTGAAGAAGCACGCCTGATCTATCTCGGCGTCTCGCATACCACGGCCGCCGGTGGTCGTCGTTTGGTGGTGGACATCGGCGGTGGCTCGACCGAGTTCATTATCGGTCAGGACTTCGAGCCACTGCAGACCGAGTCGCTGCAGATGGGCTGTGTCGCGTTTACCCGCATGTTCTTCCCCGATGGCCGCATCTCCGAACAGGCCTTTGAGCGTGCCAAGACCGCGGCGCGCAAAGAAGTGACGGCCATCGCCGCGATCTATAAAGAAACCGGCTGGGATACCGTGGTCGGATCAAGCGGAACCATCAAGGCGGCACGTCAGTTGCTGATGCAGTTGGGACTGGCCGATGAGCAAGGCCATATCACCTATCCCGGCCTGCAGAAACTGCGCGAGCAAATCCTCGGCTGGAAGCACAGCGACGATATTTATTTTGAAGGCTTAAAAGAAGATCGCAAGGCCGTCCTACCTGCGGGTCTGGCGATCCTGATGGGATTGTTCGAAGTACTCGGCATCGAGCGTATGGGCTACTCCGATGGTGCGCTGCGCGAAGGGGTGATGTATGACCTGCTGGGTCGTTTCCGTCATGAAGACGTGCGTGACCGCAGTGTGCAAGCCCTGATGGCGCGTTACTACGCCGACCCGCGCCAAGCTGAGCGCGTTGCCCTGACCGCTCGTCAATTGTTTGAACAGGTGGCGGATACCCTGAAGCTCGATGAAGAAGACGGCGACCTGCTGCGCCGCGCTGCATATCTGCATGAGATCGGTCTGGCCATCAGCCATGGCAGTTATCATCGTCATGGTGCTTATTTGCTCGAACATTCTGATGTGCCGGGCTTTTCCAAGGTCGATCAGTTGCGCTTGTCGTTTTTGGTCGGTCAACACCGACGCAAACTCAAAGAAGATGCCTTGGCTGCCGTGCTGCATTCCGGTGGCAGCGCGCTGGTGACGCTCTGTCTGTTGTTGCGTTTGGCCGTGTTGTTCCACCATTCACGTTATGATCAGGTGGTGCCAACCTTCGAGCTGACCATCCTGCGTCCAAACGTCTGGCAGTTGGCGGTTGATCAGCAGGGTGCCGAGTGGCCGATGCTGCACGCTGATTTGCAGATTGAAGTTGGGCAGTTTGATCATTGGGGTATTGTGCTGAATGTGGTGCAATTGGTGAGGGCTGATATCGAGGCCTAACAATGAAGCTTAAGTCGTGCGCATATGCGTTTAAGATGGATATAAGGGTGGAGTGGGTCTCGCTATGAATGCAGAAGCAAAGAAAATTAAAACCGCATGGCAAACTGTGCATATCGCCCGTCATAAAGACCGACCACAGTTTCTGGATTACGTCAGCGAGCTGTTTACCGAGTTTGATCCTTTGCACGGCGATCGCGCGTTTGGCGACGACCAAGCCTTGATCGGTGGGCTGGCACGCTTTAATGGCCGTCCTGTGATGGTCGTCGGCCAGCACCGCGGTCGAACCACCGCCGAGCGCATTCATCATAATTTTGGCATGACCAATCCCGAAGGCTACCGTAAAGCGCTGCGTCTGTTTGATATGGCCGAGCGTTTTGGGCTGCCGGTGTTTACTTTTATCGACACCATGGGGGCATACCCGGGCGTAGGCGCCGAAGAACGCGGTCAGGCAGAAGCCATCGCCAAAAATCTAGCCGTGCTGTCGACGCTCAAAGTGCCTGTCATTGCGACCGTATTGGGTGAAGGTGGCTCGGGCGGCGCGCTGGCAATCGGTGTCGCGGACAAGGTGCTGATGCTGGAAAACAGTATGTATTCGGTCATTTCTCCCGAGGGCTGTGCCTCGATCCTGTGGAAAACCAATGAGCAAGCCGAACGCGCTGCTGAGGCGTTGGCGCTCACTGCTCGCAAGCTCAAACAACTGGGCTTGATCGATCAGGTGATTGAGGAAGGTGATGGTGCGCATCTGACGCCGAATGTCGCGGTACATGAGCTGCGTCTGGCGCTCACCCATTGGCTCGATACCCTGAGCCGATTGCCGATTCCAGAGCTGGTGGAAGCACGCTATCAACGACTGATGAATTTTAGCAGTCGTTTGCCTGCTTTGCCGCTTGAATAGTCCCATGCGAGCTTGCCCATGACGGTCGTGACTGCGATCAAGGAAACGCTGAATCGGTTTGCACCGGATCAGCGTTTTTTGTTGGGCTGTAGTGGTGGCTTGGATTCCATCGCATTGCTGCACGCGTTGCATGCGCTGTCAGGCGCGCGCGCATTGCCGATCCCGCTCCGCGTGGTTCATGTCGATCATGGCTTGCAAGCCCCCTCTGCAATGTGGGCGGCGCAGGTGGTTCAGCAGTGTCAGGCACTCCAGATCGACGTCGTGGTTAAAAATGTCGTGGTCGCTGCGGGCAATCTAGAGGCTGAAGCACGACGTGCACGCTATGCGGCCTATCGCGAGGTCATCGCCGCCGATGAGGTGTTGATCCTCGCGCATCACCAGCAGGATCAAGCCGAAACTGTGCTCATGCGCTTGCTGTCCGGCAGTGGGGTGAGTGGTCTGGCGGCGATGCCCGAGCTACAAGTCTATGACGGTCTGCGTATTTTGCGTCCGTGGCTGGCCGTGTCGCGCGCCGATATTCATCAATTTGCAGTCAATCATCATTTACAGTGGGTGGATGATCCTGCCAATGACGACCTGCATTATGCCCGTGCACGTCTACGGCAGCAGGTCTGGCCGCTTTTGGCCGAGCATTGGCCGGGTTTTGAGGCCGCCATGGCGCGAACCGCGCAGCATATGGCCGATGCCGAGTCCGTGCTCCGTGCGCAGGGCATACAGGACCTCGCGCTGTGTCAGACAGCCAGCGGTGCGCTCAATATTGCCCAAGTGACTGTGCTGCCTGTCGCACGGATCAGATGGTTACTCGCGCGCTGGATGCAAGGCGCGGAGCCTTATCCACCAGCACTCAGTCGGGTCGAGGCGCTGCGTCAGATCATGGTTGCCCGTGAGGATGCGACGCCTGTGGTGGCGTGGCAGGCGATCGATCAGGCCTGGCAGTTTAGGCGCTTTCAGGGACTGCTTTACCGATTGCCCGAGGCACTGCCGGTGGCGGGTGTCGAGCAGCACCGGCTTGCGATGGATGATGTGCTGACATTGGCCTCTGGCCAATGGCGCGTGACAGGCCAAACTCAGGGCTTGCCGATGGCGCTTTTGGGACAGCCGCTGCTGTTGCGTCCGCGTCTGCACGGCGAAGTATTGCATTTGTCAGGCAGGGTAGGGCGCTGGCCGCTTAAAAAACTGCTACAGTCCTTGGCTCTGCCGCCTTGGGCGCGCGCGCAGGTCTATGTCCTTGAGTCTGACGAGGGGAGGCCTTTGGCGTTGCTGTCAGCCGTCGGCTTTAGTCTGATGCACGGCGAGGCCGTCGAGGCGGGCTGGGGTTTGGTGTTGCAGCCTGAGCCGCCGTTGTCTGTGAACGGTTAAAGGATTCATTTAAATAGTTTATCGCTTTGCTTGAGCTCGCGCGCGGCATCCCCATCAATAGAGGAATGGCGTGCACGCTCCTCCTGATCAATACGACTTAGAGTTTTGAACCATTATGAATGGCATGTTGAACCTCACTTTTGCACGCCGGCTCGCAGCATGGCCATTAATCCAACCGATTACGCAATCCTCATGGTATACGCCGCAGATGCCCTTGCAGGGCAGTAGCACGCCTGCGACCTATCCGCTGGCGGCACATAGCGCCATTCCGGCGGAGGTCTTGGCGGAAGTGGGTGACTATTTTCTGACCCAGCACACCCGTGCTTTTCTGGTGATGCACAAAGGCCAATTGGTGCATCGTCAGTATCATCAGTTTGATGCCACCGACACCTTTAATTCGATGTCCGTGGTCAAGACGCTGCTAGGTATTGCCATCGGCATCGCGATCGACAAGGGGTTGATCGGCAGTGTACAGACCAAGGCGGCGGTCTATCTGCCGGAGTTTCGCGCGGACGCACGGCGGCATATTACCATCGAGCACTTGCTGACCATGCAGTCCGGCCTCAAGAGCGATGTGTTGCCGACCGGTTATGGTCTGCCGCATATCTTGCCCCTGCATTTCGGCACCAACATCGCCAAGCAAATGTTTCATCTCAAAGCGGTAGCGCCAGCAGGCCGTTATTTTCAATACAACAATTACAACTCCCAATTACTGGGTGAGATTTTAGAGCGCGTATCGGGGCTGTGTGCCTCTGAGTTTTTTTCCCGCTACATCTGGCAGCCGCTGGAGTGCCATGATGCGGCGATGTGGTTGGATCAAGAAGGCGGGCAGGTGCGTACCTTCGCCGGATTGTTTGCCCAGCCCGAAGACTGGTTACGGGTGGCCAGTCTCTTTTTGAACCACGGTCGCTATACCAATGCCGCAGGTGAAGTGCGTCAGATCGTCTCCAGCGCATGGCTGGCGCAGATGGTCATGCCGCGCAACACGCTGCAACGTGGCATGCGCATAGGCGCCAAAGACTATGGTTACTACGGGTATCATGTGTGGCTCAAGGCGCATAGCAATGGTCTAACGCCGGGCATTCCATGGTTTGAGGCACTTCCAGCACGTGCGGCTCATGACGATGAGTCGGTATTTTATTTTGAAGGGCTAAAAGGCCAGTTCATTTGGGTCAGTCCCAAGCATGAACTGGTGGTGATGCGCATGGGCGAAATGATCGACCGCAAAACGTGGGACGGCAGCTATGCCATCAACGCCATCACCCGCGCCCTCGATGCGGAGCAGGCGACTAAACCCAAAGCGCGTCTCCGTCAGCGACGCGCAGTGGTCTAAGGGCGCGCAGATCGCGATTGACGTGAACCAAACAGATTTAATCGAATGACTAATGGATACTAGGTTATGAGCGTACAACACAGTGCAAGCCCGATAGATACCAGCAAGATCGTCGCCTTTATCGGCGGTGGCAATATGGCACAGGCTTTGATTGGCGGTCTATTGGCCGAAGGGTTGCCAGCGACCATGATCCGCGTGGCCGAGCCGGTGGAGGCACTGCGCGAATCACTGTCTTTGCGTGGCGTCGGTGCGTATGCGACTGCGACTGAAGCCGTGCTCGGCGCAGACGTGGTCGTGCTCGCGGTCAAACCGCAAATCATTCTGGCTGTACTGGCCGAGATCGCAGGTTTGGTCAGTGGCAAGCTGGTGATTTCAATTGCAGCAGGCGTGTCGGTTGCGACGCTGACCCAAGGTCTCAAAGGCCATGCCCGCATCGTACGTGCCATGCCCAATACCCCGGCGCTGGTTCAAAGCGGTGCTACAGGGCTGTATGCCCACGCCAACCTCAGTCAGGCAGATCGCACGCTGGCCGGTACCATCCTTGCTGCGGCAGGCCTGGTGCTGTGGGTGGAAGACGAAGCATTGATGCATGCCGTGACCGCCGTGTCCGGCTCGGGACCGGCGTATTTCTTCTACCTGATGGAGTCGATGATCGCTGCGGGCATCGCGCAAGGGCTGGATGAACGTACAGCACGCGCCCTGACACTGCAGACTGCACTGGGTGCGGCGCAAATGGCGATCATCAGTGAAGAAAGCCCGGCACGCTTACGGCAAAACGTCACCTCGCCGAACGGGACAACTGCTGCAGCGATCGATCATCTCGATCAGCAAGGTGTCCGTGGGCATATCGTTGATGCGCTACAGGCTGCAGGTGACCGCAGCATCGCCTTGTCGGCGAGCTAAGCGTTTAGGCAAACTTTTTTGCGTGTGATTCATTTTTTTGTTTTTAGCATGACACCGACCGGTGATGAGGAAAGGGTGGTATGGATTCATTGATTCCACAGATTTTTAGTATCGCCTGTGGCGTGGCAATGCTATTGTTTTTTATCCGTTTTATGATGCAGTTGACGCAGGTAGATCCGTATAACCCCATCGTGCGTTCGACCATACAAGCGACCCGTGTGGTCGACATCTTTGGCCGGATTTTACCGACGGTCGGTCAGGGACGGATCAATCTCGCGGCGATCGTGCTGATGGTGTTGGTACGCATGGTCGACCTGACCGGCACGATGGTGCTGAGTGGCCACATCGGGATTGGTCTGGATGGGTTGCTGGTGCAGCTGGTTTTTGGTTTGCTCGACGATTTCTTGTGGATGTGTAAGATCCTGATTTATGTCTCGATCTTCTCCAGCCTCGTGATGCTGTTCACCCAGACCATGACCCCCTTTATCATGCTGGTGATGCAGATGACCGAACCGCTCTATGCGCCATTTCGTCGTCTGTTGCCGGATTTGGGGCCGATCGATCTGTCTCCGATCATCGCTCTGCTGGTCATCTATGTGCTGCGCACCTTGTTGACCCAAGCCTATGGTGTCCTGCTGCCGACGCTCGCCTAGCGGTGCGCTGCCTGCAGACCGTGGCGACGAGGGGCGCGTCGTGACCGATCACCGTATCACGCTGTATGTCAAAGTTCAGCCCGGTGCCAAAAGCACCGAGATTGTGGGGCTGGAGACGATCGCCCATCCCGCAACGCAGCAGCCGATCGTGGCGCTAAAACTGAGACTGGCTGCGCCACCGATAGACGGTAAGGCTAACCAAGCGCTATGCGCTTATCTGGCCAAGCTCTGTGGTGTGCCGCTACGGCAGGTGTCGCTGCTGAGTGGGGAGGCCAGTAAGATCAAGCGGCTGTCTATCGACGCCCCGCAGATGATTCCGGAAGGATTAAGCATCTTTGTGACCCACAAAAAGACCGGATAAATATCCGGTCTTTTTACGTTTTGCGTTTCCTCTCGGGATTAGCTGGCCAACTGTGCACGGACGTCCTGTGCCATTTGCACCATATTGGTCAGCGCATCGACGGTCTCCGGCCAGCTACGGGTTTTGAGGCCACAGTCAGGGTTGATCCATAGGCGCTCGATTGGGATCGCCTTGCGGGCGGTGTCTATCACGCGTTGCATTTGCGGCAGGGTCGGGGTACGTGGGCTATGGATGTCATAGACCCCCGGGCCAATGGCATTGGGGTAGCCTTGCTGCTCAAAGATTTCTAAGAGCTGAAGCCCCGAACGGCTGGTCTCGATGGTGATCACATCGGCATCCATGGCACTGATCTGTGGCAGCGAGTCGGTAAAGTCGGAGTAGCACATGTGGGTATGGATCTGGGTGCCAACATCGGCCGAGCTGGCTGCATGTTGGAACGCCGCCACGGCCCACTGCCAGTACGCCGCCTGATCGCTCTTGCGCAATGGCAAACCTTCGCGAAACGCGGGTTCGTCGATCTGAATGATCGAAATGCCTGCCGCTTGCAAGTCGGCAACTTCCAGACGTACTGCCTCGGCGATCTGCAGTGCGACCTGACTACGCCCATGGGTCGGGGCAAACGACCAGTTGAGGATCGTCACTGGGCCGGTGAGCATGCCTTTGACCGGTTTGGCTGTCAGACTCGCGGCATAGCTGGCCCAGCGCACAGTCATGGCGGCGGGACGGCTGATATCGCCAGTGATGATCGGCGGACGTACACAGCGGCTGCCATAGCTCTGCACCCAGCCCTGACGGCTCAGCCAAAATCCATCCAGTAAACCCGCAAAATACTCGACCATATCACTGCGCTCCGCTTCACCATGCACCAGCACATCCAGCCCGATTTTTTCTTGGGCTTCGATGACGGTGCGGATCTCGGCTTGCATCGCCAGATCGTAGTCGGCGTTGGCCAGTAGCCCTGCCTGCCAGTTGGCGCGATGCTTGCGAATGGCTTGCGTCTGCGGGAAAGAGCCGATGGTCGTGGTCGGCAGTAGGGGCAGTTGTAGCGCATCCTGTTGAGTTTGATAGCGCAGGGCGAAGTCGGCGATGCGGCGCGCAGGGGTCAGTGCCACGCGCTTTCGTGCAGCGGTTTGCGGTGCGAGATATTCTGTCGAGTGCAGTGCCGGAGTGCGCAGCAAGGGCGCCACGGCAAAGCGGGCGACAGTGGCCAGTTCATCCAGCTTTTGCCGTGCAAACGCCAGTTTGCCTTGGACATGGGTGGGGACGGTCTCGTTGTTCAGATCTACCGGCACATGCAAGAGCGAGCAGCCCGTCGCCAGCCATAGACGCGCGCCCAGACGCAGTTGTGCACTTTGCACCGCTTGCTTTAAGGGGCTACCTTCGCCCAGTTCGGTCGCCCAGACACTGCGACCATTGATGACGCCGAGCGACAGGATTTTATGCGCGGGCAAGTGATCGATGACCTGCTGCCAGAAATGCTGCTGCGGCTGCTCACGGGTGGTGTCGATATGCAGGCCGGCTACAGGGAGGTGGCAGGCGAGATTGAGGTTTTCGCCCAAAGTGCCAAAGTAGGTGGCGATCAGCACCGAAATGTCGCGGCGTTGCAGCAGATGATAGACCCGCTCAAAGGCAGACTTCCACGCCTGCGGCAGATCCAGCACCAGAATCGGCTCATCCACTTGTACCCAGCTCACGCCAGCCGCGTGCAACTGATCAAACAGGCGTGCATAGGCAGGCAGCAGTGCATCGACCAAGGCCAGCGTTGCATTCTGGTCTGCTGCGGGCTGGTGGTCATCGTGGACACACGATTCGTCATGTTCATGATGGACATGCTGTGCAGGGGTGTCTGCTGCACTGGTGATACGCGAGAGATAGAGAAACGTCAGCAATCCGGGCACCACGACTTTGAGGGTCTTGCCATAGCGCTTGGCGCGCTCGACCTGTGCCAACAGATCGGAGAAATCCGGATTAAACTGCTGGTCGTGGGTCAGCTCTGGTACGAGATAATGGTAGTTGGTATCAAACCATTTGGTCATTTCCAGCGCGGCCGTATCGGGGTATCCACTACTGCCATGCGGCGCGCGGCCACGTGCCAGATAAAACTGACGATCCAAGTGGCTTAGTGTTTGGCCCTGAGCGGCTGCTGCAAAGCGACTTGGGAAAACCCCTAAGCGGACGGCATGGCTTAAGATCGCGTCATAATAGACAAAGTCACCGACCGTCAGGATCGAGAGACCAGCATCGACCTGCGCTTGCCAGTTACTGGCTTCGACCGCTTCGGCCTGCAGTTGCAGTTCGGTCTGATTGATCTTGCCCTGCCAGTAGGCTTCAAGGGCAAATTTTAGCTCACGCCCAGCGCCGATGCGCGGATAGCCGAGGATATGAGTCTGCGGCGTGGGCTGTGGAAAAGGACTGGATTGCTGGGAGTGTGCCATGAGTGGGTCGACCTGTATAAAATTGTGGCGAAATTGCATGGATACAGTGTGGCGAAGAAATAAACATGAATCAAACTCATCTTTTTCATGATAAGATGAATGCAATTTGATGATGACTGACACGGTATTGCCCCTATGCTGGAAATCCGCCATTTAAAAACCCTGTCTGCGCTGCGTGCACAAGGCTCACTGGCCGCTGCCGCCGAGCACCTGCACCTCACCCCTTCAGCGCTGTCCCATCAGCTCAAGGAGCTGGAGCAGTGGTTGTCGATGTCTTTGCTGAATCGCAAAACCAAGCCGCTACAGTTCACCGCTGCCGGACTGCGTTTATTGCAATTGGCGGATCAAGTCTTACCGCTGGTGCAGTACACCCGCGCAGAGCTGACTCGCTTGGCCCATGGCCAGACGGGACGTTTGCTGTTGGCATCGGAGTGCCATAGTTGTTTTGATTGGCTGATGCCGGTGTTAAACCGTTATCGGCAAGACTTCCCCGATGTCGACCTAGACTTTGCCAGTGGTTTCGATCCAGAGCCGCATAGCTTGTTGCAGCAAGGGGAGATCGACCTGTTGGTCACCACGGACTGTCTGCCGCTGACGGGGATTCAGTACCATCGCTTGTTTGACTATGAGTCACGTCTGGTGCTGTCCCCATCGCATCCCTTGGCTGCCCTAGCGACCATCCCGCCAGAGGCCGTGGCCGAACAGACGTTAATCGCCTATCCGGTCGATCGGACGCGGCTGGGTATCGTGGCAGGCTATCTGACCCCCTACGGCCTGCTGCCAGCCAAACTACGCACGACCGAACTGACCCCTATGCTGATCCAGCTAGTCGCCAGCGGACGTGGGATTGCGGCGCTGCCGGATTGGGTGGTGCGCGATTATGAGCAAAAAGGTTGGGTGGTCAGTCGTCGTTTAACCCCCAAGCCAGCACAAGGTGCAGAGGCCACTACGCCCGTGCCTGATGTTGGGTTGCGCCGGACACTGTATGCGGCAGTCCGGGTCGCGGATGAAGAGGTGGTCTTTATGCAGGGCTTCTTGGCGCTGTTGACTAAAATGACCCAAGGACGATAAATCGGCAGGTGACGTTTTTTGTCGAAAAATGCCCTGTAGTGTGGTGTGTTTATTGCTTGAATTAACATAAAATGAATGCTGTATGCCGAGGTGGGCAGTTTTACGGCGTTTTTCACACCATCTGTCAAAAATTGCCGTATTTGTTCAACAAGATGCGCCAGTTATAGTTGCGTGGCCTGTTGGGCAAATGTACACTCGTATTGGCAGCAGCTAAGGATCAGTCTGCTGAGATTACTCTCGTTAGGTCGGGGTGGTCATATTTAGGAGCGATCAGATGATCGACAAGCGGTATCATGTATTTATCAGTACGACAGGTGCAGACATGCAACCTGAGCGTGCGGTATTGGCACAAACATTAGCAAGTCTAGGTTTTTTCTCTTGGGGTTTAGAGACCCGCACGCCACTGACTACCGCATTTGCGCGTCGTCAGATCGACGATTGCGACTATTTTGTGCTGATGCTCGGTTCTTGTTACGGCGAGCTATCCGCGTCAGGCGTGAGCTACGTCCATCTCGAATATATCTACGCAGTCACCAAGCAAAAACCGGTGTTGGTGATTCTGCACGAGTCGCCCGAGACCCGCGACCCTGCATTCCAAGAACAAAGCAAAGACGGGCAGGTCAAATTCCAAGATTTCCGCCGTCAGTTGCAGCGTGAGCGCGATATGGTCGTGACCTTCCGCGAGCCGCGTGAGCTGGAAGTCATCCTGCGTCATGCGATGCCTCAGCTGACTCAGCGCTATCCCTCACAAGGGTGGGTACGCCCTAACGAAGCCGCACTCGTTGCCCTGCAAGCCGAAAACGAAAAGCTCAAACAGCGCGTCGAGCAGTTGACCACGCTTGGACGTGGCCGCTCCACCCACAAAGCGCCTGTCGTGATCACCAATACGCCTGAAGCCAGTATGAATGCGACCACTGCGACGAGCGAGCTGGTCATTCCGGTGGTGCGCGGTGATGAAGAAATTGCCTTTGATTACCGTGTTCATGCGTATCAGGATGGAAACTTCCGTGAGCTGCGCCCGCGTCGTCAGATGACGTGGAATGACTTGCTTGTCGTGCTGGGCCCTGGATTCCGCCCGCCTGCGCCGGAAGAAGATTTTGCCCGCATCATTAATGAATACCTGAATATCTCGGCGCTCAAAGACGTGCACGAGAGTATGCCGCGCGCCCATGCTACGGCTCGCTGCCAGATCAACATCCGTGCCCTGCACGCGATCAAGATGCAGCTGAAAAACAACAAGTGGGTCGTGCCGGTCGGTCGGGATGAGCGTCATCGCATCCTGTGGGGACTCTCTGCAGATGGCGAGCGCCAGCTCAACAAACAGATGCGCAACCAGCGTTTAGAAACCGGTGTCGCGGGCGACTGATCCGCCGCGTACACTGCGTATCCCATCCCTATATGGTGGCACAGCACGCATGCCGCTTGCTGTGCGCTAGGTGTTTCGTGTAATGAATGACGCCTTACCCCCAACGCCTATGCCTCATATTGCCGTCTTGCTGGTCAATCTCGGTACCCCCGATGCACCCACCCCGCAGGCCGTGCGTCGTTTTTTGCGCCAGTTCTTGTCTGATCCTCGCGTGATCGAGATTCCCCGTCTACTGTGGCAGATCATTTTAAACCTGATTGTTTTACCCTTTCGACCAGCGCGTGTGGCGCATGCCTATGCCAGTATCTGGACGACAGATTCGCCGATGCGGCTGATCTTGCAGCAGCAGGTCGATGCACTGGCGGTATCGTTAGGCCGCGACGTCGTGGTGTTGCCGGCCATGAGCTATGGTCAGCCTGCAGTCACCAATGCGCTAGACCAAGTGATGGCGCTCGGCATCGAGCAGGTCATCGTACTGCCGCTGTTCCCCCAGTATTCGGCGACCTCCACCGGCGCAGTGTACGACGCCATCAACCACTGGCAGCTTGCCCAGCGCAATCTGCCGACGATCTCGATCATCAAAGACTACTACGCCCATCCGCAATACATTGAGGCGCTGGCAGCCAGTGTCCGCCGCTTCCAAGCCCAGCATGGTGTGGCCGAAAAGCTGCTCATGTCTTTTCATGGCATCCCGCTGCCCTATGCCGAGCGCGGCGATCCCTATCCAGAGCGCTGTCATCAGACTGCGCGGTTGTTGGCGCAGGCGCTGGGGCTGCGGGATGATCAATGGGCGATTAGCTTTCAGTCACGCTTTGGCAAGCAAGAGTGGGTCAAACCCTATACCAGCGTGTTGCTGGCCGACTGGGCGCGGGATGGGGTAACATCAGTGCAGGTACTGAGTCCTGCTTTTTCGGCGGATTGTCTGGAAACGCTGGAAGAGTTGGCGATTGAGAACCGCGATTTATTTTTGGCAGCAGGGGGGAGGCACTATGCCTATATCCCCGCGCTGAACGATGATGCCGCCCACATCACGCTGATGCAGGCGTTGGTCGCGCCGATGATCCAGAGTTATCGCGCATTGGCTGCGCGGTAGCGGCGATCAGCCTGCTGCGGCAAACTCCGGTGTCGGCTGAGTCGGGATCGGCTCGTGGAGCACCACCGCAGTCTGTGCTTGATAGCGCAGATGGCCATCTTCAAAACCCAACAGTTCCCCCGAGGTGAATGCCGTCCACTGTTCATTGTCGGTCAGTGGCTCGGTGGCGATCACGGCAACGCGATCATTCGGCTCGGCGTAGTGGCTAAAATCAATATCCAGATCCATATCCACCAGATGCGCTTGGCTAAATGGCCATGAGCGGATCAGCCAATGCAGGTTGGTCGTGGCATAGGCAAACAGCGCCTGACCATTGGACAGAATAAAGTTAAACGTGCCATGCGCAGCGATCTCGGGCACGATCTCTTCCAGCACCGCAAACACCTCGGTCAATGCCGGCTCCTGCGTCCCAAAGCGTTCGCGTAGCGCTTGCAGGATGGCGCAGTAGGCGCGCTCGCTATCGGTGGTGCCCACCGGCAGGTAGCTGCCGTTCAGTAGCGGATCATAGTTTTTGAGATCGCCGTTGTGCGCAAAAATCCAGTGTCTGCCCCACAGCTCACGCATAAAGGGATGGCTGTTTTCCAGCAGAATCTTGCCTTGCGTCGCCTTGCGGATATGGGCGATGACGTTTTTCGACTTGATCGGATTTCGACGTAGGCAGTCAGCAATCGGCGAATGCATCGCCGACTGGCTGTCCACAAACAAACGACAGGCTTTGTTCTCAAAGAAAGCGATGCCCCAGCCATCTGCATGGTCAGAGGTGATTCCCGCGCGCTGCGAGAAGCCTTTAAACGAGAAGGTAATGTCGGTCGGTGTGGCGCAGTTCATGCCGAGTAATTGGCACATGTCGAAATCAAACTCCTAAGATGATGGGAGGGGGCGAATGACGCATTTCGGCGATCCTTTCACGCGCCCAAGTTAGCAGATTTATCACAAAAAAGCCCTGAGCTAAAGCGCCTTTCATCTATATGATCAATTGTGCGGC
>JASLJP010000073.1 GCA_030152425.1 Aquirhabdus sp. | reverse complement strand
GAAGCCATGGAATACGTCAGCGGACCTCTGCTGGTGCTGGCCGGTGCTGGATCAGGCAAAACCGCAGTGATTACGCGTAAAATCGCCCATCTCATTCAAAACTGTAATGTGCCCGCCCATCGTATCGTCGCCATGACCTTTACCAACAAGGCCGCGCGCGAGATGAAAGAGCGGGTCAGCAAACTGCTGCCCAGCGACCAGATGCGCGGCATCACCGTGTCGACTTTCCATAACTTTGGACTCAACCTACTGCGCTTAGAGTTGAAGCACACGCCGCTGAAAAACAACTTCTCGATTCTCGACGGCGACGACTGCAAACGTCTGCTGATGGACCTGATGCAGCGCGACAACCTGTCGGGTGCGGAAAGCAAAGAGCTGATCGCCAAAGCAATGCGCCGCATCTCCGAGTGGAAAAACGACCTGATGGTGCCCGCACAAGCAATCAGCACTGCGATCGACAACGACGACCTACAGCTCGCCCATCTGTTTGAGCTGTACGAGCGCAACTTACGCGCCTATAACGCGGTGGATTTCGACGATTTGATCGCCCTGCCCACGCGTCTGCTGCAGGACAATGCCGAGCTGCGGGACAAATGGCAGAACCGCGTCCGCTATCTGTTGGTCGACGAGTACCAAGACACCAACACCGCTCAATATATGCTGGTCAAACTGCTGGTCGGCGTGCAGGCGCGCTTTACCGCGGTAGGTGACGATGACCAGTCAATCTATGCTTGGCGCGGCGCGAAACCGGAAAATATGGCGCTGCTGGCCGAGGACTTCCCTGCCCTCAAGGTGATCAAGCTGGAGCAGAACTATCGCTCCACCAGCCGGATCTTGAAAGCCGCCAACAAGGTGATCGAGAACAACCCGCATCTGTTTGAAAAAGCCCTATGGAGCGACAAAGGCCACGGCGAAGTGATCCGCGTCCTCAACTGCCGCAATGACGACGACGAAGCCGAGCGCATCGTGCATGACATCATGACTCATAAACTCATGAACGGCAAAATGTGGTCTGACTACGCAGTGCTGTATCGCGGGAACTTCCAAGCTCGGGTGCTGGAAACCCAACTGCGTCAGATGCAGATCCCCTATAAAGTCTCGGGCGGCACCTCGTTCTTTGCCCGCGCCGAGATCAAAGACGTGATGAGCTATCTGCGCCTGATCATCAATCCAGACGATGACAGTGCGTTCCTGCGTATCATCAATACGCCAAAGCGCGAGATCGGGCCTGCGACGCTGGAAAAACTCGGCATGTTCGCGCAGGAATACAGCATGTCACTGCTGATGGCAGCGGGTGACCTGCGTCTGGGCATGACCATGAGCCAGAAAAAAGGCGTCAAAAATCTGCATGATTTCGCGCAGTTTATCGAGCAATACACCCGCGACTTGTACGACCACGACGACCCAGTGCCGCTGGTACGCCAGATGATCAATGAGACGGGTTATATCGACTTGATCAAAGAACAAGCACCGACCCCGCAGAACGAAAAGATTAAACTCGACAATCTAGAGACGCTGTTTTCCAGTATCCAGAGCCTGATCAACCGTGCCGATGATGTGGATGAAAAGAACATCGAAAGCGTGATTCGCAAGCTGGTACTGCTCGACTTGCTCGACCAACAGCAGGAAGAAGAAGACACCGACAAGGTCAACCTGATGACCCTGCATGCGGCCAAAGGGCTGGAATTCCCCTATGTCTATATCATGGGACTGGAAGAAGAGTTACTGCCGCACAAAAACTCGATCGTCGCCGAAACGGTTGAAGAAGAGCGCCGCCTGATGTACGTGGGCATCACCCGCGCCCGCCAAGGTCTGACTTTGACGCTGGCCGAACAGCGCAAGATGGGCGGCAATCTACGCCAGACGACGCCCAGTCGCTTCTTGGACGAACTGCCCGAGGAAGAAATCGAGTGGTCCGGTCGCAAGAAAAACAAGATCAGCAATGTTGACCCCAAAGCACAGGCAGCGGCCTACCTCGCTAATCTGAAAGCACTGATGAAATAGCACGTTAGGCATGGCGTGCGGCAAGGCCATGCGACGGGAATAGGATTGAATTAAACCGGTTTTACCGCTACATTCACGAAACAGACATAGTAATGTAATAAAACGAATTGTCACGCTAGGCCGTTAGACCCGAGGGTCGAGCCCCTAGCCATTCAACACCAGCCACCTGAGGTGTGCCGTTGATCCCTATTGCTGTACACCATGTTGTACGCATGATGTACGTTAGCCCTGACCGTGAGCATCGCTATGACCATTCAACAAAAAACCGTCGCCATCGTAGGCTTGGGCTATGTCGGCCTGCCCTTGGCGCTGGCATTTGGACGCAAGCTCAATACCATCGGCTTTGATATAAACCCCAGCAAGATCGCCGCCTACCAGCAACAGATCGACCCCACGGGCGAGATGGATCGCAGCCACTTTGCCTCCTCCACCCAGATTCGCTATACCCATGATCCCGCCGATCTGGCGACGGCTGACTTCATCATTACCGCCGTACCGACACCGATCAACAATGCCAAGACACCCGATCTGTCGCCTGTAGAGTCCGCGACCCATCTGATCGCGGACAACATGAAATCCGGCGCAACCGTGATCTTTGAGTCGACAGTCTATCCGGGCGTGACCGAAGAGATCTGTAAACCGATCCTTGAAGCCACGGGCAAAACCTTTCGCCTCGGCTATTCACCAGAGCGTATCAATCCGGGGGATAAAGAGCGCCCACTGGAATCGATCACCAAGATCGTCTCGGGACAGGATGCTGCGACCTTGGCCGATGTCTCGGCGCTGTATCAACTGATCATCACCGCTGGCGTGCATGAAGCGCCATCGATCAAGGTCGCCGAAGCGGCCAAGATCTTGGAAAACACCCAGCGTGATGTGAACATCGCACTGATGAACGAGTTTGCCCTGATCTGCCAGCGCGCGGGCATCGACACCCAAGATGTGCTCAAAGCCGCCGGCACCAAATGGAATTTCTTGAAATTCTTCCCCGGTCTGGTCGGTGGGCACTGTATCGGGGTCGATCCCTACTACCTGACCTTTCGTGCCGAGCAACTGGGCTACCACGCTGACCTGATGATGGCGGCACGCCATATCAATGACAGCATGGGCATCCATATCGCCCAAAACTGTATCAAGATGCTGTGCCAAAACAGCGTGCCGGTTGGTAAAGCAACCGTGCTGGTGCTCGGCCTGACCTTTAAAGAAAACTGCAGCGACACGCGCAATACCCGCGTCATTGACATCATCCAAGAGCTGCAAAGCTACGGGGTAACGGTACAGGTGGTTGATCCGGTGGCGGATGCAGCGGAAGTCCAGCATGAATACCAGCTGGATCTGACCCCGTATGCAGCTATCGGCCATGTCGATGCAGTCATTGCAGCGGTGAGCCATGATGCTTTTAAATCGCTGTCCATTGCTGATCTGCGCCAAAAATGCGTCGCCGGTACGCCGTTCCTCGATGTCAAAGGCAGCTTTGATCGGGCAGCGTTACAAAGCGCCGACTTTAAAGTGTGGCGTCTGTAAGCACCACGCGCTGGACATGCACCACCCGATCTCGTCCAAACTGTAAAAAAAATTCACATACCACCATACGCTTTGCAAGACTGTGAAGCGTGTACTGGTATACACTATTTATAGCCCCATCATAGGTTTAATCGACATAATGAAACTGCAACTCAAAATCCTTGATCCACGTATCGGTACGACATGGCCACTGCCCACCCACGCCACCCATGGCTCGGCGGGGATCGACCTGCGAGCCTGTCTGGATGCGCCAGTGGTGCTAGAACCCAACAGTACCCTACTGGTTAAAACAGGCATGTCGATCTATATCCAAGATACCGGTTTTGCAGGTTTAATTCTGCCGCGCTCTGGCCTCGGCCATAAACATGGCATCGTGCTGGGTAATCTGGTTGGATTAATCGATTCTGATTACCAAGGCGAGCTCATGGTCTCTGTCTGGAATCGCGGCACGACGGCATTTACGCTCGAGCCCGGTGAGCGGATGGCGCAATATGTTTTGGTACCCATTATGCAAACATCATTTGACATTGTTGAAGAATTTGTTGAAAGTGGGCGGGGTGCAGGTGGTTTCGGTCATACCGGTCGCGCATAAAGATTCAGGGATATATGCAGGGGATATCGCGCCCGCTATACACCCTGCCATGACCTTATGGATGTGATATCTAGAGGTCATCCCATATATATTGCAAGTCTAATGCTATATTCACCTATACCCGTGAATTGCTGCAATTTATGAAGATTACATGGACGTATTTTCAATGAAAAAACTGGCGACAAGCTCAGAAAAAACAAACAGCATCAATGCAAAACTGATCAGCAAGAAAGCTGATCCCCGTGTGAAGCCTTTGGCAATCCATGTTGGACTTGCCCTGTTGATGAGTGGCGTCAGTTATGGGCTCGTCCAACATATCCTCGAAAAGCAAGCCACCGAACGCGCCGAATCATTTGGCGTGCAAGTCTCCGCCCTGATCGACCGCCAGATCAGCGACTGGCAAGCAGACAGCAAAGTGCTGGCACAGCAGCCTAGCCTGAAAACCAATGCCCGCGTCAAAGCACTGATCCCTGTCGATGGCACACTGCCCCCCGATCTGAGCTTTGCCGACCAAGATCTATTGAACCGCACCAAAGCTGGCCCGACGGGTGCCGAACTGACCATCGTGGGCGGACAACCTAAAGTGACCATCGCGACCGCAGCGGCCGATGGCAGCTATGTGCTGACCGAGCGCTCGATGGGCGATTTGCTCAAGGATCTGAAGCGCGTCACGCCTGAATCGATGCAACTGCATCTCACCCAACAAATTACCGGCGGACAACCCATCGACGCCGCAAAAATCAATTTAACCACTGACCCGGGCGCACTGTATACCGTCCCACTGACTGCGCCGGGCTGGCAGCTCCAAGTCGGCAGTGTCCATATCGATGCTGGCTTCAACCCCATGGGCAACCTGCCCTTGCTGGCTGGCCTGCTGGCACTGATCAGCGGATTGTTGCCGCTGTTGGCGTGGCTCACGGCCAAACTGAACTTTAGCCGACCGCAGTTTGAGCGTGCGCTCATGCCTGATGCGCAGCTATCCAATATCGATCTGGTCGCTCAGCAACTCACCCCCGCAGTCGCCGAGCCTGTCGCGCCGGCCGTGGTCGCCACACCCGCAGCGCAACCAGCCGCCCCCGCAGCGCCTGCACCTGCCAAGGTCGAAGCCGTGGCTGCAACGGATGACTTTGACGAATTTGACCTGCTGGCAGCGCCGACTGCGGCAGCCGTGGCACCCGCCGTGGCCAAACCCGATCTGGACTTTAACTTTGACAACGATGTGATGTTGCCCGATTTGGAGTTTAGCTTTGGTCCTAAACTGCCCAAGCATATCTTCAGAGCGTATGACATCCGTGGCAAAGTCAGCGACCTGACCGCAGAGTGGATGCAAGTCATTGCCCGTGCATTGGGCAGTGAGCTGCGTGCGCGTGGCCAGATCGAGGTGGTGGTCGGCTATGATGCGCGCACCACCAGCGAAAGCTATGCACAAATCATGCGCAATGGCCTCGCCGAGAGCGGCCTACAAGTGCTCGACATCGGCCGCGTGCCCACCCCCGTCATGCACTATGCTGCTCGCCAGCATCAGGGCAACGGCATCATGATCACCGCCAGTCACAACCCTGCCGAGTACAACGGGGTTAAATGGATCATGCAGCGTCAATCGCCGCTGCCCGAAGACATCCAAAAAGTGTATGAGCGTGCAGCCAACAAGACCTACATCGAAGGCAAAGGCAAAGTCCTGCAGCAGTCTTTCACCGCAGCCTATCTGGATGAGATGCTCAACGACGTGCTGCTCAGCGAAGAAGTCCATGTGGTCATTGATGGCATGAGCGGCGTCATGGGCAAACCGGCGCAGCAAGCCTTTGAAATCTCGGGCTGCAATGTCGTATCTCTCGACATCGAGCCGGATGGTAGCTATCCACATGGCAACCCTGATCCGTGTGAACCGAACCGACTGGATCATCTGGCGCAGGAAGTCCGCCAAAATGGTGCGGACATCGGCTTTGCCTTTGATGGCGACGGCGACCGTCTGGTGGTGGTGGATCGTGATGGTACGGTGGTCAGCTCCGACCAATTGATGGCGATCTTCGCGATGATGATTCTCGAATCCCGTCCCGGTACCGACATCGTGTTTGACGTGAAATGCAGTCGTTTGGTATCACAGACCATCACCAACCATGGTGGCCGTCCGATCATGAGCCGCAGTGGTAACACCTTTATCCGCCATACCGTGATGTCGAAAGAACACGACGTGGCGTTTGGCGGCGAATTCTCCGGTCACTACTTCTTTAATGATGGCCGCGGTCATGCCACCGACGACAGCCTCTATGCCGCGATGCGCCTCCTCGAGTGGCTGGGTCAACGTGGCCAGTCCTTGGGCGAGATCCTGCGCACACTGCCAAACCGCGTTGGCACAGCCGATATCTATCTACCTCTGGACGGTGATCTGCCTGCGGACTTCTTTGACAAACTGGCAGCCGATGCCGGCCAAGTCAGCGGTGCGACCTTAACCACGATTGACGGTGTACGTCTTGATTTTAGCGATGGATTTGGCATCATACGCGCATCCAATACGGGCGCGTTTGTCACCTTGCGTTTTGAGGCGGACAACCAAAGCGCCGTGCAGCGCATCCATGGCACCTTTTTCGATCTGCTGGCCAAGCACCAGATGGGTCTGGCCACGAAATTACGTGATTGGGCCTCATAATACGATGCGGCCGATGACGATTCCTCTTTCCTCTTTCTGTCATTAGAGCCTTTGACTATGCCTTTAAATAAAGACCAAGCCCTCAATGTCGCCAAGGTACTGACCGAAGCACTGCCTTATATCCAACGTTTTGCGGGCAAGACCCTCGTGATCAAATACGGCGGCAACGCCATGACCGATCCGGAGCTTGAGCATTCGTTTGCCCGTGACATCGTGCTGCTGAAAACCGTCGGCATCAATCCCGTTATCGTCCATGGCGGTGGTCCACAAGTCGACAACCTGCTCAAACAGCTGGGCCGCGTCTCTGACCGGATTGATGGCATGCGTGTGACTGATGAGCCGACCATGGAAGTGGTCGAGATGGTATTGGGCGGCAGCGTCAACAAATCAATCGTCAATCTGATCAACCAAAATGGGGGCCGTGCCATCGGTCTCACCGGTAAAGACGGCAACCTGATTCGCGCCAAAAAACTGCTGCTCGACAAAAAAGACGCCGCTGGCAAAATGCAGCAGATCGACCTCGGTCTGGTCGGTGAAGTGGTCGGCATCAAAACCGACGTGCTCGACTTGTTTATGCAGAGTGACTTTATCCCGGTCATCGCGCCTTTAGGGGTCGACGAAGCGGGGAATACCTATAACATCAACGCCGATCTGGTGGCGGGCAAAGTGGCCGAGGCACTCAAAGCGGAAAAGCTGATCCTGCTGACCAATATCCCGGGTGTACTGGATGCCGAGAAAAACGTGCTGACCGGCCTGACCACACAGGACGTCGATCACCTGATCGAAACCGGCGTGATCTACGGCGGCATGATCCCCAAGATCGGCTGTGCACTGGATGCGGTCAAAGGCGGGGTGATCAGCGCCCATATTATTGATGGCCGTGTACCGCATGCGGCACTGCTGGAAATCTTTACCGACGAAGGTTTGGGTACACTGATCAGTAATCGCGCCAAACGCAAAGCATAATCAACACGCCGTACGACTTAGCCCTGTGATGGATCAATCCACACAGGGCTTTTTAAGGTCTGTAGGCTGAGATCACTCTCGTCTTTTAAGCCCACGCCGGTGCGCTGTAAACGGAATGCCTGTTCGATCAGCCAATTGAGTTTAAAGGCTGCTGCGGCATAGTCTAGCCCTGCCGGACGCACGTTCGAGATGCAGTTGCGCTCGGCGTCATGCATGCCGATACGCGGCGCATGGCTGATATAAATACCCAGACTGTCCGGCGAGCTAAGCCCCGGACGCTCGCCAATCAGCATCACCACTAGCCGTAGGCCGAGCCGCGCGCCGACCTCATCGGCCAACGCCACCCGCGCCTGTGTCGCGACCACGATGGGCGCGATGCAGTAGCTCGGCTGCAGCAGCGGTTTGAGCGCCTGCAGCAATGGTACGGCATGGCGCTGCACGGCCAACGCCGAGAGCCCATCGCCGATCACGAAACCCAGATCAAAGCGACCCACTCCCACTGGCCATGGGGTCTCCGCCGTCAGCCGCCGCCCCAGATCAGGACGCAGCAGATACTCAGTACGATCATGCGCCTGACTTTGGACACAGTAGCTCTGCCAGCCGTCTTGCTGCAGTGCCTGACAGAGCGCCGCTGTATCCAGTGGCATATGAATCGCATCGCGCGCCAGCGCATGCGCCATCCCAAATGCCAACACCTCGCTGGACGGCAGCGACTGCCCGACACGACCCAAGGCGAGCCGCGCAGCGGTATAGTGACGCAGCGTCTGCCATGGGTCGGTCTCGACCACGGCTGGTTTATCGGTCATAGCTGCCCCCTGCCATCTGCTCGACCTGTTCGATACCGCGCAGCAGAGTGGGTACGGCAACAGCCCGCAAGCGGCCATGCCCGTCGGTCATTCCCATCTGCTGCAGCCATGCCTCAAACTCTGGCGCACGCTGCTTGCCCAGTGTCTCGCGGACAAAGAGCTGGTCGTGAAAGGAGGTGCTTTGGTAGTTGAGCATGATGTCGTCTGCACCGGGCACGCCCATCATAAAGTTGAGCCCGGACGTCGCCAGCAACACGATCAGGGTATCCATATCGTCCTGATCTGCCTCGGCGTGATTGGTATAGCAGATGTCGCAGCCCATCGGCAGCCCGAGCAGCTTGCCGCAGCAGTGGTCTTCCAGCCCTGCACGGATGATCTGCTTGCCATCATACAGATACTCAGGGCCGATAAAGCCCACCACGGTATTGACCAGCAGGGGCTGGTAGCGCCGGGCCAGCGCATAGGCGCGCACTTCACAAGTCTGCTGATCGACACCATGATGACCATTGGCCGACAGGGCACTGCCCTGCCCGGTCTCGAAATACATCACGTTTTGACCCCGCGTCCCATCGGCGTACAGGCTGCCGCGCTGCAGCGACTGCGCCGCGGCATGCGCTTCATCAAGAATCGCCATCGAGATGCCAAACGCACGGTTGGTGGTTTCCGAGCCGCCTATCGACTGAAACACCAAATCGACTGGGACGCCTTGCTCGATCAGTTGAAGGGTGTTGGTGACATGGGTCAGGATACAGGACTGGGTGGGGATGTCATGCGCGCGAATGAGGCTGTCGAGCAAATGGGAGAGCTGGGCAAGGATGGGCATACTGTCTGATGCAGGATTGATCCCGATCACCGCATCGCCGACTCCATACATCAACCCGTCTAAAGTCGACGCCAATATGCCGCGCAGATCGTCGGTGGGATGATTGGGCTGCAACCGCGTGGAGAGGGTATTGGGCAGTCCAAGGGTGTTTCTAAACCGCGTCACGACCTGACACTTGGCCGCTACCGTGATCAAGTCCTGATTGCGCATCAGCTTGCTGACGGCTGCCACCATCTCGGGTGTCAGCCCGCGCGCCACCGCGCTTAACACGGCGCTGGTGGTCTGGGTCTGGAGCAGCCAGTCGCGCAGGCCACCCACCGTCAGGTGGGCAATCGGTGCAAAGGCACGCAGATCATGGCTATCCATGATCAAACGGGTGATTTCATCCGTCTCGTAGGGAATCAATGCATGCTGCAGGAAGACGGTGAGCGGCAGATCGGCCAGTACAAACTTGGCCGCCATGCGCTCCATGGCCGAGCGTGCCGCAATCCCGGCGAGCACATCGCCGGAGCGCAGGGGGCTGGCCTTGGCCATGACATCTCGCAGGTCGGCAAAACGATAGACCTGACCGGCGAGTGTGGTGTGTAAGCTTGCCATGTACACTCCTCAGTCCGCATGTAGGGCACACAGCCATACACGTTGAAAGATCATGCGACCCGAGCGGCCTATTTGTGACCGCCGCCTGAGCTGCTATAGCCGCCGTAGTAGCCCGACCCGCTGGAGCTATTCCAGCCTGAACGGCTACTGCTGGAGCTCATGTTAAAGATGGTCACCCCAACGATCAGCACGATGCCCCACACGATCACTCCGGCTTTTTGGCCAAACGACTCCATGGCGCCGCCTTCACTGCGTTCCAGTAAAGCCGGCATAAAGATCAAAACAAACTGGGCGATCAGGGTCAGGAAAAAAGAGCCTGAACCAAACAGGATAATCGGCAGGTTGATGACCCACAGGCTGATACTGAGCCATTTCAGGACGGTCTGCTGGCTGTCCGGCACATTGGTCGGCGCAACGGGGGTGGTCGGCTGTTTTTTGCCAAACCATTGGCGCACCAGCATCCCCGCGACAGGGGTCGACTGACTCCAGTTGATCTCGTTGGCATTTTGCTCCGAGGTCAGGGTCATGTTGCCATATTTATAGTCGACAATGGCATTGCTATCGCCGATCTTCACCCGCCAGTTAAAGGCACCGACCGCATACAGCACACGGCCCTGATAGGCCCATTGCCGTTTCCATAGCTGATCTTGGAAGTAGACATTGCTGCCACGGATCTCAGGATACTCATTCAGCACCTTGACCTTTTGCCAATCACTTTCGCCACTATCCACCAGCCACAGAAAACCGGCCTCTAGACTATACAGCAGATATTCCGTCCACAGGCTAGACTCTTCTTCGCCGACCTCTTCCAGTTGCATCAGGCCGATCACTACATAGCGCTGACCATCAATCGGCGCGTTGTCACCCAGACTCAGGGCTGTTTTTAGGGTAATCAGCTCTTTGTGGGTGACCAGCGTTTGCGCCTTGGCACCCGTGACTGCCACTTCAGCACGGCAGGCAGGACAAACCAGATGCTCGGCCATGCCGAGCACATAGGGGACCGGGCTGCCGCAATTGGGACAGGCAAGATTGGTGATCGCGCCTTTGACTTTGCCGCTGGTGGACTGTACTTGCTGGCCATCGCGCAGCAGTTGCATCTTGAGGAAGGTCAGCGTGACCGCACGTCCCTCATAGACAACTGGTGGATAGCCATCGGTATAGTCCAGCGACATAAAGCGGGCTTGAAAGCGTAGATCGGCGACTGCCGTCTGCCAGCCTTTGCCCACCACAAACGGCAGCTCACCCTGTCCACCGGTGCAGGTGGCACGGCGGTAATCGGTCACGCGATAGGTGATCGACTTATAGGCCACCAGATGGTTGACCCCGAGCGCATCAAACTGCGGCGCCCCATCAAATACCCCGGCTTGCCGGGTCAGCACAAACTGGCCAGAGGCATCAGACAGCCAGCCATTGCTGCCATCGTCAAACTGCAGATACCACTCGTTCCACAGGCCATCGGGATATTGCAGCTGGATACGGCCGATCAGTGAAAAATTGATGCCATCATAAATGCCGCTGCTACCTATCTGCAGCGGACTATAGTCCTCCAGCACCGCAGACATCTTGCCTTGGTCACTCAGGGCTTGGTCTTCACGCAGTACCTTCGTCTGACAATATTCGCAGACCGCCATGACCGACGCAGATGAGCGAAAGGGAACCGGAGCGCCGCAGCTCGGACATGCGGCACTAAAGGTTAACAGCTCTTTTTTGCTCGCCGCCGCATTGGCTCTATCGGACGACTGCTGGCTGTTTGGATCGTTTGGACGGTTCGGATCACTCATAGAAGCAACAACTGCTTATTGGGTCAAAGATTTCAGTATGTCCGTCTTGGCGCCTTCATAATCGACCTGCGTGATCAGACCTTGATCCAACAGGGCTTTCAGTTGGCTCAAGCGCGCGACCGGATCGACGCTAGGGGCAGCAGCCGCTGCAGCAGGAGCTACCGATGCGGGTTCAGCAACCGGTGCTGCTGGTACCGGCTGCCCCGCCGCTACGCCTTGCAGGGCATTGGTCATGATCTGACCCATGCCGAGCCCAGCCGCAAGACCCGCACCGATACCGGCGATGCCACCTTCGTTTTGGGCGGCCAATGGGATCGAGGCGGCCACTTGGTACTGGGTAAATTTGTTCAGATCCCCCATCATGCCCATCGAGATCCGCGTGTCGATGGCTTTTTGCAGTTCATCTGGCAGCGAGACGTTTTCGACCACAAAGGCATCGAGCTTCAGGCCATAACGCGCAAACAGCGGGGTCATGGTGGCTTTGAGTTGATCGCCCATCACGCCTTGGTTGGCGGCCAGATCTAGAAATGGAATATTGCTTAAGGCGATGCCGCTGCTGATGTTAGACACAATCAGATTGCGCAGTTGCGGCTCGACCTGATCGCTGGTGTAACTCGGGTTAGCGCCAGTGACTTCCTGATAGAACGCCTTGGGATCGGCGAGCTGGTAGGAGTACATGCCGAAGGCGCGCAGACGTACCATGCCGAAGTCGGCGTCACGCAGGGTGATCGGCTGTGGGGTACCCCATTTGCGGCCAAGCTGCAGACGGGTACTGAAGAACATCACATCCGACTTAAACGGTGAGGCAAAAAATTTGTCCCAGTTTTTTAAGTTGGTCAGCACAGGCAGGGTCTGGGTCGTCAGGGTGTATTTGCCCGGGGTGAACACGTCAGCCACGGTGCCTTCGTTGACAAAGACCGCGACCTGTCCATCACGGACGGTGAGCACCGCACCGTTTTGAATTTCATTGTCGTCCACCGGATAGCGCCACATCAGCACATCGTCGTCTTGCTGATCCCACTCGAGGACATCAATAAACTGCTTACGAATAAATGATCCAATGCTCATGATCTGCTCCTATCCTAGACTGTGTGTACTGCAAAATGTATGGGGTAAATTTAACTGCAAAAAAACTGTGCGCCGATAACCCATCGGCCTCAATCCGATGCTTAGGACAGGCATCCGGCATTCAGGATGCCGATCACCAGTGCCAGCGCGCCGACAAAGCCACCTACGGCAATATTGTTATCCAAGATCTGCTGCTTGAGATCGGGAATCAAAAACCGATCCGCCACGATATAGCCCAGTACCTGCAGCAGCATGGCGGCAAATGCCCAACCGATAAACGCCATAAACCCAGAATGATAAATCGCACAGGCCGCCAGCGTCAGGGCAAAACCGATCAATGCGCCGCCAAAGGCCAGTGCCGCAGCCCCGTGACCGGCGCGAATCAGCGCCAGCTCGTTATACGGTGTAAACCAGCTATAGATGGTGGCAAAGATGGTCAGCAGCACAATGCCGCTGCTGATATACAGCAGGTAGTTTAAAAAATATGGCGCGATCAATTGCCCGGAGTCGATCCCGAAGGTTTGGATAAGGTCTTGCATAATCTCTACACCTGCTACCCTGATGTTTATTGGTCGATGACGCTATTTATCTTCTTTTAGCTGCATGCCGCAGCGGAGTTTCCTGCCGTCGGCACCTATACGCTGCGTTCACCACGCTGCACCACCACCCGCTGTGCATCTTGCGGCGCAAACAGGCAAATCAACTGCGCGAAGAGCTTTTCGGCGCGGGCGCGGTTGTCACCGGTATGATTGCAAGCATATACATCTAAGGTGACATAGTCACGTTCTGGCCAGGTATGGATCGCCAAATGTGACTCCGCTAAAAGTACCACACCTGTCACGCCAACGGGTTGAAACTGATGAAATCTTACCCCCACGATCTGTAAATCGGCATCCTTTACGGCCTGCACCATCTGAGCTTCAAGCACGTCAAGCTGCTCCAGCAATGCAGGCGCGCAGCGGCAGTCGTAGAGATCGGCAATCAAATGGATACCTTGGCGCGGATTGATCGTGCTGGTCTGGGTCGTCATTAATGTTGATTTTACATCCGCGTTCATTTCAAGCTTCCTATGCCCTACCGAGGTACTGCTGTTATTTTAAATCTTGGTCCTTACGATTTGAGGATCCGGCCCGCTGCCTGCCACCCCCACCAACTGGCCTCCTCAAAGATTGAGTAGCCGGACAAATCACTGTGGGCAAACTGTACCTTTTGATCCGCAGCGCGCAGTGCCAACAGCCCTTTTTGGCTGAGATAGCCGGGCACTGGGGCACTCATGGCGTGGCCGCGCAGCATGACCTCGACACCCGCCACACATGGCCATAGATCACTGCCGTATATCTTGATCACATCCTGCAGACCGACATCCAGTAGCGCATGCACCGAGGCAGACTGCATCCATGCCCGCGCCAACTCCGGCGCTCGATCCGCCATCGAATGATAGGCGGTAAATACAGAATACTGCGGGCGGGCGACACGAATCCACTGCTGGGTCGCGACCACATAGCCGAGGCTCTTGCTGCCGTAGACGATATTTTCCCACGACAGTGGCACATCGCCGACCTCACGCGGAAAGCCATGCAGCCAGACATTGGACACCAGCCACGGCACATGAGGCAATATATCCTGCGCCACGTCAAAACCATAGTCTTTTAGCTGTGGAAAGACATGTTTAAGGATATGCAGCGGCATAGCACAGATGGCACGTTTGGCCTTGATCAGGGTCACCTTACCCGCCATATCCGTCGACCAGACTTGCACGCCGTCTTTGGTCTCCTGCAGGTGCAGGGCGGCCTCAGCCACCTGCTGGGGCAGACTGGCGTTCGATAGCTGCTGTGCCAAGGGATTGAGGCCGCCATCCCACGTCAATAGCGCGGTTTGATGATCTTTTTCACTGTCATGGATCCGACTGGCAAAATAATGAATCCCGGCCCATGCCGACACGCGGTCACTGCCAAAGCCATAGTCATCGCGGCAACTATAATCTAGAAACCAGCGCAGCCCCGGCGCGCTGTATTGCTCTTGATCCAGCCACTGGTCAAAGGTCATTCGGTCGAGATTACGCCACGCCGTATC